>JAKSBK010000151.1 GCA_022361155.1 Pseudomonadota bacterium | reverse complement strand
GCACTGTCGCATCCGACAACCGCACTGTCGCATCCGACAACCGCACTGTCGCATCCGACAACCGCACTGTCGCATCCGACAACCGCCAGGACTGACCCCCTCGAAATCGGTGAGCGATGCGGGCTCGCGCAAGCGAGCACCCGACCCGGGCAAGGCTCCGGCTCAATGCCCTCGTTCCCGGTCGATCCCCGGGTGGCTCGAGTCGCCGGGCTCGTGACGCGGGTTGGCGGTCTCGAAGGTTCCGTCCGCGCCCGGTATGGCCATCAGGTCTTCCTTGTCGTAGATGAAGTGCTCGCGACGAGTCGAAGGGGGCATATGCACGCCCGTGTCCATGCGAATCGCATCGCAAGGACATGCCTCTACGCAGTAACCGCAAAAGATGCAGCGTAGCTCGTCGATCACGAATACCTTGGGATAACGCTCGTAGCCGTAGCGCGGGTCGTCTGGTTCGTACTCGGCCGCTTCAATGTGAATGCACTGGGCAGGGCAAGCTGTACTGCAGCACAGGCACGCGACACAGCGCGGAGAACCGTCGCTGCGGTGCGTGAGACGATGCACACCTCGAAACCGCTCTGGATAGGTGAGCTTCTCCTCCGGGTAGTTCAGCGTCACGATGTCACCCTTGTCCCGCGGCAGGAAGGTGTTCTTCGCGAAGCGCTTGATGGTCACGGCCAGACCCTTGGCGATCTCCGGCACATAGGACTGTTCACCGATGCCCATCCGGGGCTTTGGAATTAGCTTTGCCATCGTCCAATCTCACTCGCTTCGGTTCAGACGCGCCCCTCCGCAGCCCTCGGCTCCGCAGGCGCGGAAGCCCCCATGGCCCTGCGCAGATCGGGCAATCTGTCGTATGCGAACGGCTTGCTCATGGCCTTGGCCAGCGCGGCAATGGCCGCCCAGGCCGGCTGGACCCCCACGGCCGGTGGCAGCGCGCGGCGAAAGCGCTGCGCCTTGCCGTCGCGGTTCACGAAGGTGCCATCCATCTCCGCATAACAGGCTACCGGCAGCACCAGGGAGGCCGGGGCAAGGAGCGGCCCGGCGTGACTGGCCAGCAAGACCAGCACCTCGAGCTTGGCCAGCGCGGTCAATTGCTCCTGAGGCTCGTCGCTTTCGGCCCCGAGGCCCACCACGGCCCGAACGAGACCCGATTCGACGTCCTTGGCCAGGTCTGCCAAGGTGCCTAGCCGCTTTCCCGCCACCTGCTGCGCACCGGCACGATTGGGGTTGTTATCGGAGTCCCGCAGGATGTCGTCCCCCTCCCAGCCGCCGAGCGCGGCCAGGTACATGCGCGATGCGCCAAGGACCCCGGTCGCCAACTGCGCTAGCGCGAAGTTGTCCTCGTTGCAGTACTGCGCGCTCAACACGACGGCGTGTGTGCCCGCCTCGATCCGACCCAGCGCTTCGGCTGCAACGCTCAGGGCCTGGGCGACGCTGAGTATCCTACCCTGCCCCCTTCTGAAACCGCCAGCATCGTCGACACCCTCAGCATGGGAATCGCGGCCGTTTGCGCGACCGTCTCCGTTACCTGCGTGTTTTGCGTCCCACACACGCGCCGCGCGAACGCGATCTTCATGGATGCGCTGATAGGTCAGCATGCCATCGTCGCACATCCAGAAGCCGTTCACTTCCGAGTTGTCACGCGGTCGCAGCCGGTGGGCGCGGTTGTCGCGCGGATCGTAGTCGATGAACGAGTTGCATCCGGTCGCGCAGCCGGGACAAACACTCGGCGCGGCTCGCAGGAACCAAACGCGCGCTTTGAACCGGAAATCCCGGCTGGTGAGCGCCCCCACGGGACACACGTGCTCGGTCATCAGGGTGTAGCGATGGTCGAGCTCGCGACCGGGGCTGAGGATGATCTCGTTGCGGTTGCCGCGCTCGCGCATATCGAGCACATGGTCGTGAACCAGCTCATCGCAGACGCGGATGCAGCGCGTGCACACGATGCAGCGCTCCGCGTCGTAGACGATGGTTGGACCGAAACGCACGCCCTTGGGCTTGTGAACGGGCTCACCTCGTTTGCGCTTGAGCGAGCCCTGGCTGGTCAGCCAGTAGTCCTGCAGCTTGCACTCCCCGGCCTGGTCGCAAATCGGGCAGTCCACGGGGTGGTTCAACAGCAGAAACTCCTGTACAGCGGCCTGGGCCTTCAGGGCGTTGCCGCTCCGGGCCAGCACCTGCATGCCTTCGGCGGCGCCGGTCTGGCATGACGGCACGAGTTTGGGCTTGTCGACCGGCGTGTACTGCTGCGCCTGGTCGTCCCAGCGCAACACCGGCAACATCATGGGGCGGTCGCTCTTGATCTCGACCAGGCACATGCGGCAGTTGGCGGCCACCGAAAGCCCGGGATGCCAGCAGTAGTGAGGGATCTCCACACCCTGCCGCCACGCCGCCTTGATGATGCTATCGCCCTTCTCGAAGGGTATCTCCTGGCCGTCCAGCGTGAACGTGGGCATTCGACAACTCCAGGCGCTAGCGATCGCGCTCGCCACCCATCACGTTGATGGATTCCGGTTCGGCAACCTTCGCCCCCAAGCGCAGGCGCGAGGGTACCAGGTTCGCTGCGAAGCGGTACCGATCAGGTCGCATCCGGCTCGCCGCGATCCGTTTCGGCCGTGGATTCGCTCAGCGCCTGCCGCTGGCCCTGCTGCAGGCCGATCGCGGGTGAAACCTGCAGATCGCGGCCCCGGCCCCGCTGCAACCAATCCACACGGCTGTAGGGCTGACCCTCGTCACCGCCAAAAGGCATGACCTTCTCGATACCTCCTGTCTCCCTGTAGGGTACCAGCGGCTGTGCTTTTTCGATGGGATAGTCCTTGCGCAACGGATGCCCCTCGAATTCCTCGTACATCAGAATACGCCTGAGGTCCGGGTGCCCCTCGAAGCGTATACCGAACATGTCCCACACTTCGCGCTCGGCCCAGTCCGCACCCTCCCACACGGCGGTCACGCTGGCGATGGGCTGCGCGTGCGGCAGCTGCGCCTTGATGCGAACCCGGTGGTTGTGGGCGGCGGAGCGCAGACTCAACACGACCTCGAAACGACAGCCGCCTTCGTCGCTCTCACGCT
This sequence comes from Pseudomonadota bacterium, assembly GCA_022361155.1. NCBI lineage: Bacteria > Pseudomonadati > Pseudomonadota > Pseudomonadota bacterium. The sequence goes on along the minus strand of JAKSBK010000151.1, from coordinate 32,769 downwards.
CTGGATAGTCAACGGCCGTAAGATCGATGAAGTGGTCCATGGCACAAGCGTCATCGTCGCGCAGGAAGCGCGCTACTTCGGCCCAGTCGTTGGGCCCTACCCGAGCCTCGTCGTCGCCACGGAAATCGCTGCTTGCCAGGATCCTGTCGCCGAACTGCTGCTTCAGCCGCGCTACGACCCGCTGGCTCATGGGCTCGGCACCGGGCACGCGATCAGGAGTCGAGCTGGCGCACCTGGTTTGTGGGCTAGTCCTCCCATTCGAGCGCTCCCTTTCTCCACGCATACACGAGGGTGATGCCCAGAATCCCGAGGAACATCAACATCTCCCACAGGCCGAACCAACCCAGCTCTCGAAACATCACTCCCCACGGGTACAGAAACACCGCCTCGATGTCGAAAACGACAAACAGGATAGCCGTGAGATAGAACTTCACGCTGAGGCGGACGTGCTGAGCGCCCTGGGTGTACGACCCGCTCTCGTAGGGGATCGCCTTGGCCTTCGTCATGTTCTTGGGACCGGCCGAAGACGTTGCGGTGAACATCGCGAACGCAACGACAACGGCCACGAGCAGCAGCAGCATGACAGGCAGGTAGACGCTGACCATCGGTCCGAACCTCGAACTCCTGCTTGGGGGGCCTCGCAAACTGTGTGAAACAGTCGGCGCACAACGACGCGCCCGTCTAGAAGCGCGCTAACGCCCCGCAACTCGAAGGGTTTGTAGTCTTCCCCCCCTGCAGTGTCAATCGTGGCGGGGGCGCCGACGCTCCACGCGTCCACACCGGCAGCCCGAGGCTTTGTTGCGCCCAATCGTGTCACCATTGATATCCATGGTGCTATCCACCTCCCCCGCCCCACTTCGGAGCCAGCCCACCTACCTAAAGACTTGATATTACCGCACGTTTATAAATTTGCTTTGGCAAGAGAAGTCGCCAGCATCCGCCTCGCTCCACACCGCACGCTGGCCGCGATGCTATCCTTGACCGTCTTGGCTCTTCCTGGCGCGGTCTCCGCATTCACCACGAAGACCACGGCCTCCGGCAAACCGATCCGCTGGACGGAGCAAGCGGTCCCCATGCGCATGGGCCGGCAAGTCGTCAACCTGCTCGAGCCCGGCGAGGCCCGCAGGGCCGCCGCAATCGCAACCGATGCCTGGCTCGGGCTGCCGCGCGTTCCAGATGTGCTGCTCCAGGACGGACTTTCCAACGATGGCCCCGGCTACCACCAGGGCACGAGCAGCAACGGCATCTACCTGGTGCGACCCTGGACGTTCGACTCCCAGAAGCTCGCCGTGACCGTGACCACCTACGAGGAGGCAACCGGCAAGATGATCGACGCCGATGTGCTCGTGAACGGAGACGTCGGTTATGACCTGCTCGAGGAGCACGCGGGAGAAGAGCATGCTGCGCAGCACGCGCCGCGGCGGCGCTCCGACGACTACGATCTGGCGGCGGTCCTGACGCATGAGCTCGGACACGTGCTCGGCCTGGGCGAGAGCGAGGCAGATCGTCTGGTGACGATGTGGCCCTACATTCGTCACGGCGAGACCCACCAGCGCAGCATCGAGGCCGACGACGAGCAAGGCGCCATCACGATCTACCGCTCCCAAGTACTCAGCGAGCCGCGAGGCGGTTGCGGCGGTCAGGCGAGCGTTCCCGGCCGCCCCACGCAAACCGGCTCGGTGTGGTGGCTTGTGGGATTGCTCGCGGCGGCAGGGTTGGTCTCCAGGATCATCGCTACGCCCGTGCGCCGTCGCTATGCCCGAAGCCTCGCTCTTGCGTTCTCACCGCTCCTGTTCGCGGGACAGCTCGGAACCGCCCCCGCGGGCGACCCCGCTGCAGCCACCCGCAAGGTCAATCTGCTGCTACAGCAGGGCAAGCTCGCCGAGCTGCAAAGCGCAGTACTCTCAGGAAGCGCCGAGGTCAGACTGGCTGCGGCGCAAGCGCTCGCGGATCAGCCGTACCGAGAGTACCGGCGTCTCGCGAGCCGCCTGGCCGAAGATTCGCACCCCGCGGTTTCGGCTGCGGGTCTCGAGGCGCTCCACAAGACGAGGCACGCGGCGCCGCGGCACTCGGTACCGGCTGCGCAAGCCGGGAGCCGATTGAGCGCGCTGCTGGGCAGCGGACAGCTGCTGCGTGGCAGGATCGCTCGGCTGGGAGCCTCACGCGAGGACGGCCTCATCTTCACGCGCTACGAAGTGGTGGACCAGGCTACCGGGACCGCGCACGGCCTTCGGCTACCCGGAGGCACCCTGAACGGCATCAGCCAACAGGTCGGCGAAGAACCGCTACCGAGCGACGGCGCAGAGCTCGTCGTGGTGCCCCGACGGAACGCACCAGCGGCCTGGGCTCACGTCTCGGGTACGACCCTATATGGGGGATCCCTCGGTCACGGCCCCGCGATCCGCGACGCGCTCTAGCAAGTAGGCGGGGCGACTCTGCTTCAGCAAAACAACCTAAGCCGCTCATTGTCTGGTCAACACCGCAGCGCCGCGACCCGCATCGAACAGATCGCGTGGTCACGGCACGAGAGTAGTTTTCGGTTACACTCGCGGCCCCATGACGTCTCGCGTCCTAGCAGCCCTTCTGGCGCTGGCTCTGCTCGTGGGCTCGCCGGCTGCCCCGGGATCGTTCGTATCCGTTGCCCATGCCCGGCAGGGCGACGAGGCCGCCTCGACCCTGAACGAGCAATTCGGCCGCTACCTCGTCGCGCCCTTCAAGACCGTATTGTTCTGGGACGTCGTGTTCTGGGACAACGGGCGCGAAGGCGAGACCGAGCTGCCGATCATCGTGCTGTGGCTGATCAGCGGCGCGCTGTTCTTCACCCTGCGCATGCGGTTCATCAACCTGCGCGCGTTCTCGCACGCCCTGGTCGTAACCGCGGGTCGCTACGATGATCCGAGCGAGCCCGGCGAGGTAAGCCATTTTCGCGCGTTGGCATCGGCTCTGTCGGCGACCGTGGGCCTGGGAAACATCGCCGGCGTGGCGATTGCCGTGGGAACGGGAGGCCCCGGCGCCACGTTCTGGATGATCTTGGCCGGATTCCTTGGCATGTCGTCCAAATTTGTCGAGTGCACCCTGGGCCAGATGTTTCGCGAGGTCGACAGCAACGGCCGGGTCCTCGGAGGCCCGATGCGTTATCTGTCGGCGGGCCTAAGCGAGCTGGGAATGCCTCGCACCGGAACCTTCCTCGCGATCTTGTTCTCCCTGCTTTGTATCGGGGCGAGCTTCGCAGGAGGCAACATCTTCCAGAGCAATCAATCCTACCAGATGACGGCCGAGGTCATCCCGTTCTTCCGCGACAACCCCACCCTCTACGGGCTGCTGATGGTCTTGCTCGTTGGGATCGTGATCGTGGGCGGCATCCGTCGCATTGGGGCCGTAGCAGGCTACATCGTGCCCGTGATGTGCGGCGTCTACGTGGTTGCCGGCGTCTGGATCCTGCTAAGCAACGTCCAGGCGATTCCTGGAGCGTTCGGACGCATCTTCAGCGAGGCCTTCACTCCCCAGGCTGGCTACGGTGGCTTCCTCGGGGTGTTGGTCACCGGCGTCCGGCGGGCCGCCTTTTCCAACGAAGCGGGCATCGGCTCGGCCGCGATAGCGCACTCGGCGGCAGCGACGAGCGAGCCCGTTCGGGAAGGCATCGTCGCGCTGCTCGAGCCCTTCATCGATACCGTCGTCATCTGCACCATGACCGCGCTCGTGGTAATCGTCACCGGCACCTACACAGGCGGCTACGGGGAGGGCGTGAACATGACCTCGGCAGCCTTCGCGAGCGTGCTGCCCTGGTTTCCCAACGTGCTGTCGCTGGCCGTGTTCTTCTTCGCATTCTCCACGATGATCTCGTGGAGCTACTACGGCGAACGCTGCTGGACCCACGTGTTTGGTGCCCGTACGTCGATCGTCTACAAGCTCCTGTTCCTCGTCTTCACCTTCATAGGCCCCCTGATCACGCTCGGCCATGTGGTGGATTTCGGAGACGTGATGGTGTTCGGGATGGCCTTTCCGAACATGCTGGGAGCGGTACTGCTCGCGCCCAAGGTCCGGGACGCCCTCGACGACTACTGGACACGCCTGAAAACCGGCGCCATGACGCCGGCAAGTGCACGCAATCTCGCGGCCGGCGAGGACCCGCGAGCAGAGGCCCGCTGAAGAGCGGGTGAAACGCGAGCGATAAAAACGGGTGCAGCGCCGTATTGGCGGCATGCCTGATCGGCCTATTTGTGTATGGCAACTTGTTTCACGCCACGCCACGCCAGTTGAGCATCTTCCCTGGTTTGGCCTTCGAGGACGAAAGCGGCTATGGCGCCATTCTGGAAACAGAGCCTCGTTCCGGGTCAGAATGGATGCCAGAGCCAGCGCGCCCGCAGAAAAATACCGCAGGAATAGCAGCGCTATTTCGAGGACTTTTTCGAGGACGAAAGCGGCTATGGCGCCATTCTGGCCCGGAACGACCTAGTCGCCTTCGTTGACGACCAGATCCACCGTCGCCCCGCGGGGCACCACGCTGCCGGGCGTGGGGTCTTGCTCCAAGACAACGTAGGCCCGCTTTGTCCGGTCGTAGCGCTCCCGCACCTGCCCCAGCGTGAGACCGCGCTTGGCGAGCTCGGCCTTGGCTCTGCTCAGCGACAGCCCCACAAGCTTGGGCGTTTGCAGCCCCGTGGGGGCTACGGTCAGGGTGACCGAGCTGCCGGTCTTGACGGGGGTACCTGGAGCGGGCGTGATCGCCGTCACGGTCCCGGGCGGACCCTTGCCCGTCGCAGACGGCGTGCCGACGCGGAGCCCGGCCTGCTCGAGCGCTCGTTTCGCATCGGCCAGCGATCGGCCCACTACCGCCGGGACGCTCACGATCGCACTCCCCTCGGACACGACGACGCTCACCTCGCTCTGCGGGTTCACCTGCGAGCCGGCCAGAGGCGTCTGAGCGGCCACGTGATCGAGCGGGATGCTGGCATGCGAGTCCTTTTCCTTGACCACCAGCCGCAGTCCTCTCGCCCTGAGCACCTCCTCGGCAGCCGCCAGCGGCAGGCTGGTGATGTCGGGCACTTCGACCACCTCGGCTGCTGCCTCGGCGGGCTTGCCCTCCAACAGAGCTTCGAGTCCCGCCAGTCCAAAGCGCTGGACAGCAACGAGAATGCCCACGGTCACGACCGCGGACGTAAGCATGGACAGCAGCACAACGCTGACACACCCTGGACCTGCGCCCCGCCGCCCAAGACCTGGAATCGACACTCGCTCGTCGTCGTACATGCAGCGCATTGTACGCAGATGGGGGCAAAAACCCAGGGGTCAGCCCCCATCTGTCGCCAACTTCGAGGCGAATCGCCCAAGGCGGCTGTGCGGTAGCCGCCGATCCGCGGTCGAGGCACCGGAGGCATGGTTGACACCTATCGGAGCTGTCGCCGCTGCGCTCCTGCGATCCCGGAGGACGCGGCCGCTTGTGCGGGCGGATCGGGCACGCGGCCCCCAATCGACGCAACCGCCGGCGGCTGGTGACCGATGCGGGCTGGCCGAGCACTGGCCGAGCAAGTACGTTGCGGGGGTGATCGAGGCTACCGGCGGGCGCTGGCCCGCCACGGCTACACGGCCCCCCTTGGGATGTATGCTGGCGTCCGTTGCGCTCGCTTTTGCGCTGACGGGCCACAGCGGTTCGGCGCGCGCTCAGAGCGGGCTCACTGCGCCACCGAAACCGCGAGTGCGAAACGTAAAGCCCCTGCGCGCCAACCCCGGTACGTTGGTCCGAATCTTGGGACATGACTTCTCGCCGCGCACCGCAGGCAACCGCGTGACGCTTGGCGATGAGCCTGTCATTGTGCTGCAGGCCGCTCCCGGGTGGCTCGATGTGATCGCCCCCGAGAGGCCAACCTCGGGACGTTTTCGCGTAGAGGTGGCGGGCGCAGGCACCGCTACCAGCCCTCAAACCTTCGTCGTGCGCGCGCCGCTCCGCATCGAGGCCATGCACCCTGATGCCGCGCCACCGGGAAGCCGCGTCACCCTCCGGGGAACCGGCTTCGGCCGCGACCCGCGGCGGCTAAGGGTCCTGCTGGGCAAGCGGCCGGTGCGTGTGCTGAGCGCACGAGACCAAGAGCTGTCGATCCTGATCCCCTCCTCGGCGGTTTCGGGCCGATTCGAGCTGCGCCTGCCCAAACAGCCCCCGGCCCGCTCGCCGGGCGACTTCGTCGTCCTCGGACAGCCGCGTCTGGAGCGCATCGAGCCGCCAGCGGCTGTAGCAGGCCAGCTGGTCACGCTGCACGGCCGCCATTTCGGTTCGGACGCGAACTCCGTTGAGGTACGGCTCGGCCAGCGCCCGCTGGCGATCGAGCACATCGAACCAACGCGCATCATCGCTCGCGTGCCGGGCGGGGCTCGCAGCCAGAGGATGTCCCTGAAGGTGAGCGGGTTGGCGCCGGTCCTGTCCAAGCAGCGCTTCCGAATCCTGCCGCCGCTGCGCGTTCTGAGCTTCGCTCCGCGTGCGGCGCCCGTGGGGTCGCTTGTGAAGCTGCAGGGTCAGGGCTTCTCCCCGGAGCTCGAGCAAAACAGCGTGAAGCTCGGGGCGTTCCCCATGCAGATCGTGAGCGCCGAACCCGAGGAGCTCAGCGTGCGAGTGCCTCGGGTGCCAAGCGATCTGCTCACGGTGCGGGTGGGGTCGGGTGCGGCCGTCCGCACAGCGGAGCCGCTCTTGGTGCTGCTTGCACCGCACGTCGAGTATTTCGAACCGGCCGAGGCGGCTCCCGGCGGCACCCTCACGATCGTGGGCCGCAACTTTGTCGAGGACTCGAGGCTGGTACGGGTCGAGCTGGAAGGCATCCCGCTCCAGATAGAGCACGCCAGCAAGACGCGCCTGCTCGTCAGGCTGCCGGCGCAGGCCCGTTCAGGAAGGCTCAGCGTGACCGTGCGGCTGCAGGGCCGCTCGACCGCGCGCCAGCCGTTGCTCGTCCGAGCGCCTCGACCCGCAAGCGATCCTTAGCAGGGCTCGCGACGGCGTGCTTTCGGGCTATACTCCGCGGCTCTGGCGCAGGCGGAGCGGCCGGACGAGCGACCCGTGACCGATCCATGACCGATCCATGACCGATTCATGACCGATCTAGCCGCGATAGCTCAGGGTCTGACCTTCGACGACGTGCTCCTCGTGCCGTGCTACAGCGATTTCGCGCCACGGGAAGCCGACGTCCGTTGCCGCTTCACGCGCGAGCTTCAGCTCAGCGTGCCCTTCGTCTCGAGCGCGATGGACACCGTGACCGAGTGGCGCGCCGCAGTGGCGATGGCCCGCGAGGGTGGCTTGGGCGTCCTGCATCGCAATCTCAGCCCGGCGGAACAGGCGCGGCAGGTACAGAAGGTCAAGCGTGCCGAGAGCGGCATGGTCGTCGACCCCGTGACCATCGGGCCGCAACAGACCCTGCACGAAGGGCTCGAGCTGATGCGCCGGCACAACATCTCAGGGCTGCCTGTGGTGGGAGACGACCGGCGGCCGGTAGGCATCTTGACGAGCCGCGACATCCGCTTCGAGCTGAATCTGTCGCAGCCCGTCGAACGCCTGATGACCCGCGAGCTGGTCAGCGTGCAGCCCAACGTGTCTCAGGCGGCGGCGCGCGAGCTGCTCCACGCCCATCGGATCGAGAAGCTGCCCGTGGTGGCCAAGGACGGCACGCTCATCGGCCTCATCACGTTCAAGGACCTCATGCAGGCGGAACGCTATCCGAGCGCCAGCAAGGACGAGCTTGGACGCCTTCGGGTAGGGGCCGCGCTGGGTGTGGGGTCCGACCGCGCCGAACGTGCCGAAGCCTTGGTCCAGGCCGGCGTAGACGTGCTGGTGATCGACACCGCGCACGGCCACTCGAAGAACGTGATCGACTCGGTGCGCGCGACCCGGGTCGAGCATCCCCGGCATCAGATCGTCGCCGGCAACGTGGGTACGGCGGAGGGTGCGCAAGCGATCATCGAAGCGGGCGCCGATGCAGTCAAGGTCGGCATCGGCCCAGGCTCGATTTGCACCACGCGTGTGATCGCGGGGGTCGGCGTGCCGCAGATTACCGCCATTCGCGATTGCGCCCGGGCGGCAGCCAAACACGATGTCCCCGTGATCGCCGACGGTGGCATCAAGTACTCGGGTGATAGCGTCAAGGCGATCGCGGCAGGCGCGCACACCGTGATGATCGGTTCCATGCTGGCGGGTACCGACGAGTCCCCCGGCGAGCTCGTGCTCTATCAAGGGCGGACCTACAAGAGCTACCGTGGCATGGGTTCGCTGGGAGCCATGAAAAAGGGCTCGAAGGATCGCTACGCGCAGGGGGACGTGGCCGACCCCGAAAAGCTCGTGCCCGAAGGCATCGAGGGCCGGGTGCCGCATCGGGGGCCCTTGTCGGCGGTGATCCACCAGCTGGTAGGTGGACTCAAAGCAGGCATGGGCTACACCGGTTGCCGCACGCTCGACGAGCTGCGTCAAAGGGCGCGGTTTCTGCGCCAGTCTCCGCAGGGCCTGCGCGAGAGCCATGTTCACGACGTGGTGGTGACCGAGGAAGCGCCCAACTACCGCCTTGAAAGGTCATGAGCCGATCGTCCGCTTCACACGGGCTCGTCCTGATCGTTGATTTCGGCTCCCAGTACACTCAGCTGATCGCGCGCCGCCTGCGCGAACAACACGTGTACTGCGAGATCCACCCCTGCACGTTGGACCCGGATCAGGCGCGCGACCTCAAGCCCCAGGCCATCATCCTGTCCGGCGGGCCTGCAAGCGTACTGGCACCGGGGGCGCCCTCACTGGACCCGCGCTTGCTGCTGCCCGGTGTGCCCATCCTGGGCATTTGCTACGGTATGCAGCTCATCTGCAAGCAGCTTGGCGGCACGGTCGAGGCATCCGGGCAAGCGGAGTACGGACCGGCTGCGCTGCGCGTGAGCCGGCCCAGGGGTATTTTTGGAGGCTTCGAGCCCGGCGACGCCCTCGACGTCTGGATGAGCCACGGTGATCGTGTGACAGCTCTGCCGCCGGATTTCCAGGCGCTCGCAAGCAGCCCTGGCAGCCCGTTTGCAGCGGTCGGGGATGCGGACGGGCGCATCTTCGGTGTCCAGTTTCACCCCGAGGTCAATCATACTGCTCGCGGCGACGAGATGCTGGCGGCCTTCCTGTTCGACGTGGCCCGGCTCGCACCCACCTGGACGTCCGGTGCCTTTGTCGAGAGCGCAGTGCAACGTATTCGCCGCCAGATCGGTGACGCAGGCGCAGTCTGCGGACTGTCCGGCGGAGTGGACTCCACCGTGGCCGCGGTGCTTGTGTCTCGAGCGATCGGCGAGCGTCTGACGTGCATCTTCGTGGACAACGGCCTGCTGCGCCACCATGAGGCCCACCGCATCGTGCACACCTTCAAGGACCACCTCAACCTGCGTGTAGAGCACGTGGACGCCGGCCAGCGTTTCTTGGACGCGTTGCGCGACGTCGGCGATCCCGAGAGCAAGCGCAAGATCATTGGACGGCTGTTCATCGAGGTGTTCGACGAGCAAGCCGGCAGGCTGGGCGGCGTGGATTTCCTGGTGCAGGGAACCCTGTACCCCGACGTCATCGAGAGCGTTCCCTTCGCCGGCGGGCCGAGCGCAATCATCAAGAGTCACCACAACGTGGGCGGTCTTCCCGAGCGCATGAAGCTCTCGCTGGTCGAGCCGCTCCGCGAGCTTTTCAAGGACGAGGTGCGTGAAGTCGGTGCGGCACTCGGACTGCCGCGGCAGCTGTTGTGGAGGCATCCCTTTCCAGGGCCCGGTCTGGCGGTTCGCTGCCTGGGACCGGTCAGCGAGGACAAGCTCCGCATCGTGCGCGACGCCGATGAGATCCTGGACGCGGAAATCCGCAAGGCCGGTCTGTACGACGAGCTGTGGCAGTCCTTTTGCGTGCTGCTGCCGGTGCGAAGCGTGGGCGTCATGGGAGACGACCGCACCTACGATTACATCATTGCCGTACGTGCGGTCACTTCCGACGATGCGATGACTGCAGACTGGGCCCGCCTGCCCGAGCATGTCCTTGCCCGGATCTCGACACGGATCATCAACGAGGTGAAGGGCTGCAATCGCGTAGTCTACGACATCTCCTCCAAGCCACCGTCCACCATCGAGTTCGAATGAGCAGATCGCCGAACGGAACTACGTGCTTGGCTCTGGCAGCAGCGCTGCTGGGCTCGTCTGTCTGCGCGGGCACGGCAAACGCGCAGGCGTTGTTCGACATGCCTTGGAGCGATTCGCCGCCGCGCTACGTACGCGCCGAGGATCGGCTTGTGACGGCGGCGCTCGGCAGGCCCAGGGCACACAGCCGCCGTTCGGAGGCCCGAGTGCTTTCTTCCCGAAAGCGGGCCGAGCGCCGCGCCAGACTGCAGCTTCATGCCTTCGTTGACCGGGTGCTTGCCAAGACAGGGGCGCCGCCCTGGGTGGCGAAGCGAGCGCAGGCGCTGATCGAAGCCAAGGCCCGTGTCGACGGGATGCGTCCCATGATCGACGGCAGCGTGGTCGTGCGGATCGTGCTTCCAGCAGCGACGCTGCGCCAGGTATGGGACGTGGCAGGTGTCCCGTGGCGGCGCTGACTGCGCCTGTGGCCTTTGGACTGCTTCTGCTGGCTGGCTGCTATCCGGTAGCTACCCTGCCCCCGCAGAAGGCGAAGCTGAAGGTCCTGGCCGAGCCGGCCCACACGCGCGTTTATGTTGCGAGTCGTTTCGTGGGCTCGGCTCGGGTTCTGGCGCTGCGCCCCAAGGCGCTGGCTCCCGGCATGCACTATCTCAGCTTCGAGGCGCCGGACCATTTCCCCCACGACCTGCGGGTGAAGCTGGTCCCTGGCACGACCACGATCCGCATCAAGCTGAGGCCGATCCCGCCTTAGAAACTATTCTACCAGGACCCGGTGCACGACCACGGCGTCTCCGTTCGGGTCTTGCGCCACGACCGACCCGGGTGAGCTGAAGTCGACGAAACGGACCGTGTTCTCGCGACCGGCGTACCACTGGCTGGCCCCCAGCGCCACGGCATCCCCGAGCGCATCGACGCGTACGACTCCCGAGGTCAGCGCTTGTCGTGCGCCAGCTGCGAACAGCGTCGGGCCGAGGACTTGATAAGTTCCATCGTGCATGGCCGGCCCCTCGAACAACACCACCACGCCGCCTCGACCGAGAAAGCCCGCAAGCGCATTGGCCCACAGTTGCTGAAGGCGCGCGAGCTCACGGTTGTTGGACATGCGCTCCACGCCGATACCGGCCTGGGGATAGACGACAAACACGTCGCTGTCAGCAAGCAGCCGGGTTATGGTGGCATCGCTGGCCTTGGTCCGTGTCCAGGCGCGCCCGTCGCGGCTAGCAACGAAATCGATCGCCTGACCGATGCCGGTGATCGAGTCCTCGTGCGCTGTGCCCTCGAACAGCAACGCGCGCACCCGCGCTCCTCGGGCCAGGAAAACCGCGTTGCCTGCCATGCGGCGCATCGTATCGTTTGCCTGCTTGAAGTCGTGTCCGATCACGACCAGATGGCCGGCTTGCTTGTCCTGACAGCTGGCGAGCTCACAGATCCCGCTGGCGCACACGTTGCCGCAGCTGCCGCAGTGGCTTCCGTGGGATTGGAGATCGACGCAGCTGCCGGCGCACTGAACCAGAGGAACCTCGCAGGCAGCATGACAGCGGCCGCCAACGCAGAATCCGCCTTCACTGCATTGCAAACCGCAAGAGCCGCAGTGGCTGGCATCGACCGTCACGTCGACGCACACGCCGTCGCATGCCATCAAGCCGATCGGGCAGCCTGGAGGCGTGGCATCCGGCCTGCCGGCGAGGCCCGCGTCCATACCGGCCAAGCCGGCCACGCCCGTGCTCCCGGCTGCGCCCGCGGCGCCGGCCATGCCCGCTGCGCCCGCGCTGCCGCCAACGCCTGCGCTCCCGGCAGCACCTGTCACGCCCGCCCAGCCGCTGCCCGCGCCGCCACCCATGCCACCGCTGCCGGCAGCCTGCGTGCCTGGCACGCACCTGCCCAGCGAGCAGATGTGGGAGTCGATGCAACGGAGGCCACAGCGGCCGCAGTTGTGCGCGTCGGCGCTCAGGTCGACACAATGGGTGCCGCATTCGGCAAAATCCTCGCGGCAGCTACCTCCGACGATGGGACTCGAGCACGCCGCGCCAATCGTGGCCAGAGCGATGCAGTACGCGAACAAGCGCGCGGCCCCGAAGCGAACCAGGGTCACGGCAACCTCGGCTTTGACCGATCGGACAGCGCTTGGGCCTCACGAGCCTCGGTTCGTTCGCCAGTCCGGGCCTGCGCTGCCAGCTCGGCCGTCGGGGGCATCGATGGCTGCATCGATGGTTGCACCGACGGGTGCACCGACGGGTGCCGGGTCACCACGACGAACTCTACGCGACGGTTGCGCTGGTGCGCGTCCGGGTACCTTCCGGTATCCGTAAGCTGGCTTCTGCCGAACCCCACGGCTTCGAGAAGCTCGCCGTCGATGCCATGCTCGATGAGCGCCTTGCGCACGTTGTGAGCCCGGCGAGTGCTGAGCCACATGTTGAACTCGTCGCTGCCGCGTATGTCGGTATGACCCTCGATACGCATGCGCCTCCATTCCGCGTGTTGCCGAACGAGACCGGCGATCGCTTCGACGATGGGACGCGCAACGCGCTTGACTCTGGCACGCGAGAAGTCGAACAGGACGCACTCGTCCAAGACGATGCGGTCATCGATCATTTGAATCACGCCCTGATCCGGGCAGCCGTCCTGATCGTCGATGCCGTTGATCACCTCCGCGCGGTTCGGGCATGCGTCCTGCGCGTCGGCTATCCCATCGGCGTCGTTGTCGGGGTCGAGGCAGCCATCGTCGTCCTGAAAACCGTCCAGGTCCTCTGGCTCCAAGGGGCAGCGGGATTTGATGTCCGCAATGCCGTCGTTGTCGTTGTCGGGATCGGGACAGCCATCCTCGTCCTGAAACCTATCCAGGTCCTCGGGCTCGAGCGGACACAGATCTTCGGAATCGACGATCCCGTCCCCGTCGAGGTCCACACTTGAAGCCGACGTCGGCTGCAACAGGTCGCGACGCACATCAAGGGCGAGCAGCTCCACCCCCAACACAAGCAAGCGCCCGTCTCGAGTGTCGAAATTGCTGCCTGGCTGCACGATCTGAACGTAGCGAACCGTTGGCGCCAGCCTCAGCCTGCCGAGCGTCAAACCGTAGCCCATGCCCAGCTCGAGCTGCGTGCGCACCAGGTCGCCGGTCAACGCCCCCCCGGCGCCGAGCTCGACGAAGGGGCCTCGCGACCGCTCACCAGTACCCGCACCTGCGAGCGGATGCAGGCGGACCAACCCGCTGAGCGTAGCAAAGGACCCGATCCCTGGATCGCTGCGACCGCGATCGAGCGGTGCCTCGCCATCGAGCAGCAACCCGCCCCGCAGCCTGGCGCCGATCAGCAGCGAGCGCACCGGCGCGATCAGGAGCGTGCCGGACAGGGAACCCCCAAGGCCAAACAGATCAAGCTGGGGCTGAGGGCTCGATGCAGCGTTCACGATCGGCACGAGCCCGTTTGCCTCGACGGCGACAAACGGCTGAGCCCGGACGAGCGCCGGAATGGCCACGAGCACAACGACGCACGACCATGCACCTGATCGCCTGTAGCCCACGCGACCGAAGAACGACCGCCGGCCCCATTGATGAAGGCCCCGCGAAAGGCCCGACGGGCCGGCGGAACACCGTGGCCGGACCGAACGCCCCAGCGAACGGCTACCCCCGTGAGCGGTTGCTCACACGACGCTACACGGCGGATCGGATCGATTTCGTACGCTTGCCGCGTGCCGACGCAGCGATGTAGGCTCGGAGCATGCAGCAGGTGCGACTCGCGGACCTCGCCCGCGGCAAGATCGCCGTTGGTGAGGTCGTCTGTATCCAGGGATGGGTCCGCACCAAGCGAGAGTCCAAGGCGGGCGTGGCCTTCGTGCACGTTTTCGATGGAAGCTGGGTTGACGCCTACCAGGTAGTCGTTTCCCGCGAGCTACCCAATTTCGATTCCAGCGTCGCATGTCTGAGCAGCGGCTGCGCAGTGCGCATCGTGGGCACGCACCAGCTATCGCAGGGCAAGGGCCAGCAGACCGAGGTGCTCGCCCATCGCGTGGAAGTGGTGGGTTGGGTGGACCATCCCGACACCTACCCCGTCGCCCCAAAACGCCACTCCATGGAGTACCTGCGCCAGATCGCTCACCTGCGGCCGCGCACCAACACCTTTGCTGCGATCGCGCGGCTGCGCCACGAGCTGACCCAAGCGGTTCACCGCTTCTTCTGCAAAAACCACTTTGTGTGGGTCAACACGCCTATCATCACGACCAGTGACTGCGAAGGCGCGGGCGAGGCCTTTACGGTGACGACCCTAGACCCGGACACAGCCGCCCGGGACTCGCAGGGCAAGGTGGACTTCAGGCACGATTTCTTCCATCGCAAGGCGTTTCTGACCGTGTCCGGTCAGCTCGGCTTGGAGGCTTACTGCCAAGGGATGGGGCGCGTCTATAGCTTCGGGCCGACCTTCCGCGCGGAAAACTCCAACACTTCCAGACACCTGGCGGAATTCTGGATGATCGAGCCCGAGATCGCCTTCTGCGATCTGCATCAGAACGCGGACTGGGCGGAGGCCTTCCTCAAGTATGTCTTTCGCGAGGCACTCGATCGATGCGACGAAGACATGCGGTTCTTCGCGAAGCACTTCGATAAGCACAGCATCGACAGGCTCGAGCAAGTCGTAGAGCAGCCCTTCGTCCGCATGGACTATACGGAAGCCATCCACCTGTTAGAGAGGGCACCGCGCCAGTTCACCTTTCCGGTCGCTTGGGGCGTCAACCTGCAGTCGGAGCACGAACGCTACCTCACCGAACAGGTGGTCAAGCGGCCGCTGGTAGTCATGAACTACCCCCGCGAAATCAAGCCGTTCTACATGCGCGTCAACGATGACGGCAAGACCCTGGCCGCCATGGACGTATTGGTGCCTGGAATCGGAGAGATCATCGGCGGAAGCCAGCGCGAGGAGCGCCTCGAGGAGCTGGACACCCGCATGGCGGAGCTCGGCCTGGATGCAGAGGATTACGCCTGGTACCGTGACCTGCGTCGTTACGGTACCGTGCCCCACGCGGGTTTCGGGTTGGGGCTGGAGCGGGCTCTGCTCTACCTTAGCGGCATGGACAACATCCGGGATGTGATTCCGTTTCCACGCACGCCCGGTTCGGCGGCTTTCTAGCGAGCTCTTGGGTGCCATGACGAGACCTACGAATCCGGATGCAGTCGATGGCGCCGTACCGGACCTCGGGTCGGACCTGGTCGCCTCGACGGACCCCACGGGCGTGGTGGCCAACCACTTCCTGAGTGTGATTCGGGACCATGTGACGTGGCGGACCCGAGCTCTATCCGAAGCGCTCGCTCGCGAGCACGCAATGGACCCAGCGTCGGAAGATCCAGCGAACAAAGTCCTGCAAACCCGAGTATTTCGGGCCTACCGGCTCACGATGAACGCAGTGGATCCCGCGGTCATCCCGGCCCTGGCTGGGCTGGCCTACCGCCACCCCCTGGATGCCTTCTTCCGGGCCATGGGCGGCGTGCTCGAGCAACTATCCGAGCCGGCCTACAGGGCGTTTCAGCAGCTGATGTGGGGAGGCTGCAGGATCCCGCTGCTGCGAGGCTGTGCTGAGCTGCGTTTCGAGGTGCAGACCAATCCGAGCACGCGCGCAGACCACTTCCGGGTGTACGGCCGTGGCAACGACGAAACGTCCGCTACGTACGAAGCCTGGCATGCGACCAAGCACGGACGCCACATCGTCCAGTTGATGACTTCATGCGGACTCGCCGCCTCGGGTCAGCTGCCGCGCGGGTGGCTCGGTTACGCCGACGCGCTCGTCAATCAGGCTCTCGCCCCGCCCAAGCCCTCGGGTGCCCTCGACGAGCCCGGACTGCCCTGGTGGCGACCGGGCTAGCCCGAGGGGACCCCCAGGTGCTTCAGATGCTGGTCGATCAAGGCGGCCACGAGCGCGAGGTCGGGAGCAAGCAAAGCGTCACCGAGGGCCATGGCCAGTTGAGCACGCACCGGCGCGAGATCGCTCGGCATCACTTCGCGCATGGCGAGTGTGTCAGCGTCGATGCGTGACGCGATCCGCTGCAGCGCCCGCGCCGCAGCAGTGGCCACCTCGGCATCCCGCCCGCGCAGCATGACCACCAGGGGCTCGAGCGCCCACTCGGGCGCACGCATCCAGGCCGCGGCGCGTATCGCTGCCAGACGCTCGGGAGCATTTGCATCGAGGGCCAGGGCGTTCAGCACGGCGCGGTCTCCCAGCACGTCGACCCGCCGCGCCAGCTCGAGAGGATTCTCGTCAACGACGGCGGCAAACCCTTGCGCCCGACCCTGGTGGGAGTGGCGCTTTGGCTCGCTGGCCCTGCCGGACGAAGCAAAACACCCGGCGAGCCCGACACCCAGGACAAGCGCCCATCTACCTGCCAGCATGCCGTTCCCTGGAGCGCCAGCCGGTTTGAATCCTATACAATCCTACGCCTTTCTTCCCATCCCCGGCTTACCTCTCGTCCCATCCCCGGCTTACCTCCTCGCTCCCCACTGCGGCGTAGCGCTGCCACGCCTCGTTCCAGGGCTGCGGGGTACGGGGGCGCTCGGGTCCGAAACGAAATGCTTGGACTCCACCACGTATTTCAAACCGGTCGGCGCTCTAGGAAATGCGACAAGAGTCGGTTGACTGGACGCGCGTTGGGTCCTGAGAATACGCGACGCGTGCTTTCAGTCTAGTAAATGTCCCCAGCCTCGTTAGACTGGTGTCAGGAGAACCCAACGATGACAAAGCCTTGGGGAGCCGCGTTGCTCACGCTGGGCAGTCTATGGGTCGCTGCGCCGGTCGTCGCGCAAAAGACCGACGACGAGCGCGCACGGCTGCACTTCGAAGCCGGCCGCTCGTACTACGAACAGGCTCACTACGAGCAGGCCGCGAACGAGTTCGCCCAAGCCTACGCGCTGTCCAAACGCGCCCTGCTCCTGATCAACCTATCCATGGCCTACGAGAGAGCGCTGCGCTTCGACGATGCCATCAACGCGATCCAACGCTTCTTGGCGGTGGAGCCGAGCTCTGACCAACGCCGCAGCCTCGAACAGCGTGTGTCGCGGCTCAAGGCGCTCAAGGCGAAGCTTCGCCCCGAGCAACCCGCGCCCGGCGCAGCCCCGC
Source organism: Pseudomonadota bacterium (assembly GCA_022361155.1). Lineage (NCBI taxonomy): Bacteria > Pseudomonadati > Pseudomonadota > Pseudomonadota bacterium. Next base: position 15,576 of record JAKSBK010000151.1, on the reverse strand, counting down.
CAGCTCCAGCCCCGATTGCCGGCCCGAGGAATGCGCCGCCGGTCCCGGTGCCTGCGGCGCCCCCTGGTTCGAGCGCAGCCTGGCGGCCTGCCGCAACCGCGCCGCAGCCCGCCGCCCAGCCGCAGCCCGCCGCCCAGCCGCAGCCCGCAACCGCGCCGCAGCCGGCTACCCGACCGCCAACCCTGGCGCACCCCGCTCGGACGGCCACGGCGCCCCCGCCCGCTGCGCCCGCCGAGGGAACGCTCTTTCCGCCAGGCGACCCGAGCGGACCCCCGGCCCGCGCCGGCCTGTCGGTTCCCGGTCTAGCGCTCGCGATAGGAGGCGGCGCATTGCTGGCGGCATCGCTCGTCACCGGGCTCGTTGCCCACGGCAAGCACGGTACGCTGGAAGAGAGCTGCCCGGCGGGAGTGTGCCCGGAGCGTTTTCAAAGCGATATCGACAGGGGCAAGTCCCTGGCGCTCGTCTCCACGGTGACCATGTTCTCGGGTCTGGCGGCGGGTGTTGCGGGAGCCGCGCTGCTGGTGCTGGATCGACCCAGCCAGGAACACGCCGGCAAACACAAGCGGATGGCTTTGGTGCCAGCCTCGGGTGGGCTCGTGGGCGCGAGCCTGAGGGTGACCTTTTGACACGGCCGCCACCGACCCTTGGACGCTCGGAGGCAACGCGCACACGCCTGGTAGGTGCTCTCGTGTTCGTGACGCTGGGCGTTGTTCCGGCAGCGTCCTGCATCTGGCTTGACGACTTCGACGAGTTTCGCACTTCCAGGGTGCCTGACGCCTGGACCTGCAGGGAGCACTTCTACGACGAACGCCATGCAAGCGGCCAGAGCACGCCGGTCAACTGCGACTGCGGCTGCGGAGCCCCCGATCCGGACTGCGCCGGCGAGGGCTGCCAGGCGCCGGGCTGCCATGCGAGCGCGTGCGAAAGCTGCTTCATCGATGGCCCCACGCAAGTGCTTTGCGGCATGAACAACGTGCCGTGGGCCTGCCCCTTGATCCGCTACGGGGACGGTTTCTGCGACTGTGGCTGCGGAAGCCCCGACCCCGACTGCGCCGGCGCGGGCTGCGCGCAGGCGGGTTGCCAGGACACCGATGGCTGCTCCGCTTGCACCAACCAGCAAGGCCGCCAGGTCGTGTGCGGCACCGCCAGCACGTGGTGGGATTGCGACGACCAGCTCTACGCAGAGGCGACCCGGATGCCGAGCACGACGCCCGCATGCAACTGCGGCTGCAGCAGCATCGATCCCGACTGCGGGCAAGGTGGTTGCGCCGAGGCGGGATGCCAACAGGATGCCTGCGATACCTGTGTCTCTTCAGGCCTGCTGGACGTCGATTGCGTGGATGCGAAGCCACCCGCGGGTTGGAGCTGCCCGCCCATCGCTTGGGCGGACGATCGCTGCGACTGCGGCTGCGGAGTAGAGGACTTCGACTGCAGGGGCAGGCTTGGCTGTACCACGCGCGACTGCATGGGGTCCGGGTGCGATTTCACCTGGAGTGCCCAGGGTGGCTAGAGGCATGGACGAGCACGCGACGCATAAGGTGCGTGACCCGACGCCTTGGGGGCACGAGGTAGAGCGCTGGCTGCGCAGCGCCGCAACGGTACTGGCGTGCACGCTTGCGCTGGCTGCCATGTGGCAGTCACGCTCCGCTAGCGCACAGCCGGCCGCCAAGATGGCGCCGGTGAGCTTCGATGAAGCGGCTGCCATGCTGCACGCCTCGGACCCCGAGACGGTCCAGGCCGGCATCGAGACCTTGGGTGTCATGGGATCGAGGGCGGCGGTCGCGCCGCTAAGCGCTCGCATCCGCGACGGCTTGCCCGCGAGCCTGCTCGCAATTGCAGTCGACACGCTCATGGTCTTGGGTCGGCCCCAGGCTGGACCCGTGCTGTTCGAGCTCACCCGTCACCGGCGTCCGGAAATCCGGGAGAAGGCTCTGGTCGCGATCGGTACCTGCCGGCCCAGAGGGGCGGCCGAGAAGGTCGCCCGTGCTTTGACCGATCCCGACGGCGCGGTGCGTGCCGCAGCCGCGCAAACCTTGGCGGAGCTGGGTGCCCGAGACTCCATCGAAGCGCTTTTTCTGGCCTTCGATCGCGGGGTCGTCGGCTCGGAGACCGCCCTGGGCAAGCTCCTCGGACCAGGCGAGGTGCGACGGTTGCTCGGCTACCTGGGCAAGGCGCCGCTGAACCTGGTGGGGCCGGCAGTGATGAAACTGCTAGAGCGGCAGGACATGCCGCAAGCAAAGAAACTGGAGATCATCTCGGCACTGCAGGAGCTGCGAACGCCTCAAGCAAGAAGCTACCTCGAGACCTTTGCCGCGTCGCCTGGGTCGCGCAAGGGCTCGCTGCGCAAGGCTGCCTTGCGTGCGGCGCAGCAGATCGCACCTTAGGGCCCGCGGAAGAATAACTCATCCATCTCACCGGTTCCGACCACCGCCGGCCATGTTGCGCCTCCTCGAAATATCCCCAATATTCCTCGTCGTTGCGCCTTGCCAACGGCGCCCGGCCCTCGGCGATACAGACGAGTTATTCTTCCGTGGGCCCTTAGCTCCAAGGCTCCGCCTAACCATGTCACCTCGCTCTCCTCATGCGCTGCTGCTGGCTCTGGTCGTGCTCGCTCCGGCTTGCGGTGATCCAGCCCGCAATGCCTTCTCCGTTCACTACCCCGACAACGAGCCGGAAGCGATCCAGGCCCTGTTTCAGAGGCTCGCCGTGGCTCCGGCGCAGTCCCCGCAGTCCAGTGCGGTTGGCGTGACTCCGGCGCCGCAGCGCCTGTTCGTGTACGACCTTGCGACGCAACGGCTGCGCTGGCAGCAGCCGTGCAGCCCCAGGTACCGGCCGCTGCTCGCCGGCAGCACGGTGCTGACTCAGGAAGCAGACGGGATCGTGGGCCGTGATCTTGCTTCCGGCCGCACAGTGTTCGCGCTGCCCGATCAACGGCGCACGCTGATCGGTGCCGACGGTGAGGGCGATTCGCTTGTCTTCACGTTGAGCAGCGGTGGCACTTCGCGCGCCCATTCCACGGTGGTTGCCGTGCGTGCAGGCAACGTGGCGTGGCGAAGGCAGCTGGATGCACCGGCAGGCGCTCCGGCGCTCGTCGGCGACGTCGTGCTCGTTCCATGGAGCACGCAGTTCATCAGCGCCCTGCACTCCATCACGGGCACGGAGTTCGCGCGGCTCCGGGTCACCGACGATGTGGTTGGGCACGTGTTCCGCGATGGCCAACACATCTACGCAGGCCAGTCGAACCTGTTTCGCGTCAGCGCCGCGCTCGCCTCCGGGCTTGCCTCGAAGGCAGGGCGCTACACCCCAGTGCGGCGCGTGACCCTGCCTGGCAGTCCAGGACTGTTGCCGCCCGTCTACGCAGACCTGGAGTCGCGGGCGCTCAAGAGCGCCACGCACCGGATCCGGCTGAGTCTCAGACCCACTGTACGCGAAATGCGAGTCCACCCCGAAGGCGACCGGCTCTACCTGACCTTCTATCGCGTAGCCCTGGCCTTGGACGCCAGCAGTTATGCCGTGCAGTGGGCGAGACTGCTGCCGCGTGACGTGGTGGGGGCCCGCGCAGTGCGGACGGGTCTTCTGATCGCGGATCAGCAGGGTACGCTGACCTTGCTCGACGCGGCCGGCGGAGAGCAGCTGTGGACGGCACAAGCGGGCGTACCCAGTCTCGTTACCCAATTGTACGTATCGCAGCCACCTTCGGCGCGGGTTGCGAACCATGCGCCGGGCGACGGCCTCGACGCGATCGTCGAGGTCATCGGTGACCACGATGCTCGGCTCGTTCCAGTGCAGCTGCTGGTCGCCAAAGGACTCGCAAAGATGCCCGGCCCGCTGGTGACCAAGCGATTGATAGGGCTTTGCGACGACCGGCTGCTTGCCAAAGGGGTCCGTGGCGCAGCCTGTAGCGCGCTAGCAGCCCGAAAAAACGGCAAAGATCACGTGCTCGCCGCTTTGGGTCGCTACGCCAACTACCTGACCAAGACCCGGCCCCCGCCAGTGAAGTCGCTCGCCCTGGCGGCCAAGACGATGAACCTAGGCGCAGCAGCCCCGATGCTGATCGAGCATCTCAACGATCCGGCCACACCCGCCGACGCGCTGGCCACCATCGTGACCTCGCTGGCGGCGCTTGGGGGGCCCGGCGCGGTGCCATCCTTGACGCGGTTTCTGCGCGCGTACCATGCCGATTCCGCCGACGAGCATCTCGTGCAGGCCGTGGGTGCCGCCGCCAAAGCCCTGGCCACGATCCAAGGTGAGCAGGCTCGTCCTTTGCTCGAGAAGATCGCGAACGACGCCCTGACAACCCCTGGTGTCGACGAGCGCATCCGGCTGGCCCTCGACTTGCTCGATGCCGGGCGGCAGGCAAAGCAGCAGAGGGAACGCGAAGGCGAAATTGCCCGCGGCGATCCAGACCAGACGCAGTCGCTCTCGCCGCAGTCGCTCTCGCCGCAGTCCTCGCGATCGTCCGACGTCCCCGACCGGCTGACGCCGGATGTCGTGGAGCAGACTCTCGGTCCCGTCAAGCGCCAGATGCGTGCCTGTCTGCGTACAGTCGATCCCCCGCAGTACTTCGCGAGATTGGTTCTGGTAGTCGAAGACGGCCTGCTGATGTCGGTGTCCGTGGTGCCCGAATCGCTGCGAAGCTGTATCGAGCCCCTCGTGCGCGCGCAGACCTTCCCTGTCACCCGCAGCATGAAACGGGAACACGTGACCTACAACGTGCGGTTCTAGTCTCCTCCAGCCGCCTGACCTCTATCGCCCCCCACGGCCGGTCCGGCGCCGTCCGCCGCGTCCTCTTCCTCGAAATGGGACCTGCCATTGCTGCATCGTCGCCCTCGCATCCGGCATCAGGTTGATGACCGACGCGGGCTAAAGTAGCGCGGCCCGGCCGTCGTCAAGAGTAGTTAAGCCAGAGATTCTCGAGATCGCCGAGCTGGTTCGTCAGATGCGAGTCGCATCAGCGCAGTGGGCTCCTAAAGCGCCATGTCCATCCGACTCAAGATCACAGGAGCTTTCCTCTCGCTGCTGGTAGTCATCAGTGTGTTTGCCTACCGCTCCCTGCACCCCCAGACCAAGGAGCTGCGCGAGAGTCTGTTCACGCTTGCCAAGGTCACGGCTGGTTTCGTCGCCGAGAATCTGGATGCGGCCGTCGAGTTCCAAGACGCCGAGCTGATCAGGGCCGCGATCGAGCAAGCCATGGAACTGCGCGACTGCCGCTACGTAGCGGTCAGCAATGCGAGCGGCAAGGTGCTGGCCGAGTCGGGTAACCCGCCTCCGGAGCTGGATCGGCTCCCCATGAAGGGGCAGGCCACCGAGCTGCTCGAGCGGCATGTTGTCGTCCGTCAGGCTATCGCCTCCGGCATGCACCCGATCGGTCATGTGCTGCTCGCCATGAGCCTCGATCGCGTCTTCATCGAGTCGAAGCGGCAGATGCACATGCTGTGGGTCGAAGTACTCGCGATCGGTCTTGTGGCGCTGCTGGTCACGTTTGTGCTCACCCGCTACGTGGTGCGACCCATCACGGAGATCTCTCGCGGCGTCAAACGGGTCACGGACGGCGACCTCGACTGCGATGTCGCGGTCTCCACCCGCGATGAGATCGGCAGGCTTGCCGCCGACATCAACCAGATGATCGAGGGCCTGCGCAAGTACTCGCAGGAGAACGCGCTCGAGCGCTGGACCAAGACGGGAGCCGCCGAGCTGCAGGAAGCCATGCGCGGAGAGCAAGACATCGCGGCACTGGCCCGCCGGGTCGTGAGCTACCTGGCCAAGTACCTGAATGCCCCGGTCGGTGCCCTCTACGTCGCCAAGCAAGACGGATCTTTGCAGCTCGCTGGCAGCCATGCCTACACGCAACGTAAGCACTTGAGCAACCGCTACCAGCCCGGAGAGGGTCTTGTAGGACAGGCGGCTCTCGAAAAGGAGCGCATCGTGGTGAGCGAGGTACCGGATGACTACGTCGTGGTGCGCTCCGGTTTGGGGCAGAGCCCTCCTCGGCATCTCGTGGTCACACCCTTGCTGCACAACGAGGCCGTGAAAGGCGTTCTGGAGTTGGCTGCCTTCGAGCCCTTCAGCGAGGCGCAGCTCGAGCTCTTGAGCTCGGTCTCCGAAAGCGTCGCCATCGCGCTCGGCTCTGCGCAGGCGCGCCAACAGATGCAGGAATTGCTCGACGAGACGCAACGGCAGGCCGGCGAGCTCCAGGGACAGCAGCACAACCTCGAAGCCGCGAACGAGACCCTCGAAGAGCAGACCAAGGCACTGAAGGAGTCCGAGGACAGCTTGAAGGTGCAGAGCGAGGAGTTGCAGGCAGCGAACCAGGAGCTCGAGGAAAAGACCGACTCCCTGGAGAGGCAGCGTGCTGCCATGGCCAAGCAAAACGCCGAGCTTGAAGCCGCCAAGACGGTCACGGAGCAAAAGGCTCGCGAGCTCGAGCTAGCCAACACATACAAGTCCGAGTTCTTGGCCAACATGTCGCACGAGCTGCGCACCCCCCTGAACAGTCTGCTGATCCTGTCCAGATCGCGGGCAGACAACGAGCATGGCAACCTCAGCGAGGAGCAAGTCAAGGCGGCCGAGATCATCCATCACGGTGGGGAGGATCTGCTTTCGCTCATCAACGACATCCTCGACCTGTCCAAGGTGGAAGCCGGCATGCTGGAAGTCGACGTTCAGCCAACCGAGATCGCCGGCATTCTCCATGGACTCAAGGACCAGTTCGAGGCCCACGCGCAGGTCAAAGGCCTGAAGTTCTTGATCGAACATGCCGACGATCTGCCCGGGTTCATCTCCACAGACATCCACCGCGTCCGGCAGGTGCTCAAGAACCTGCTCTCGAATGCGCTCAAGTTCACCGAGCAAGGATCGGTCACGCTGACGGTGCACGCACCGGCGAAGGACACGGTCTTGCGCAACCCCAAGCTGAGATCGGTCGGGGCCGTTGGCTTCTCTGTCCGAGACACGGGCCCGGGGATCCCCAGGGATCGCCAGGAATCCATTTTCGATGCCTTTTGTCAGGCCGACGGAAGCACCAGCCGCCAGTACGGAGGCACCGGCCTGGGTCTATCGATCTCACGCCAGCTCGCTCTCCTGCTGGGTGGCGAGATGCAGCTTCAAAGCGAGCTGGGCAAGGGAAGCACCTTTACGCTCTATCTTCCCGCCGGGGGCTCATTGCCGCCAGGGCGGAAGTCGATGCCGGTCGGCCACGCCATGAGCGTTTCCGCGTCGGCTCGGGGCGCGCCTTCGAGCACAGGCGCAAGTACTGCTGCCTCGAGGCGCAACGGATCCTCGCCGGCCTCTTCCGTTGCCGCGCCGGCCAAGGAGAGCGCGAGGCACAAGGGAAACTCGAAGCGACCCTCTGCTCGCGGGGAGGCAGCTGCCAGGGCTACTCCCGCGCCCGTGAGCGCGCTCAGCACCTGCGGGGCCGGCTTTGTCAAGGACGACCGGAACCGGATCGCCCGAGGCGACAAGGTCGCTCTCGTAGTCGAGGACGACCCAAGCTTCGCGCAGGCGCTGGTCGAGCTCACCCGCAGCCGGGGATACAGGTGCGTGGCGGCCCCCGACGGCGCGAGCGCCCTGCAGCTTGCGTTGGGTATGAGACCCACCGTGATTCTGCTTGACCTGGGCCTGCCGGATATCCCAGGTGCCCGAGTGCTCGACCAGCTCAAGTACGACCCCAGGCCCCGCCATATTCCGGTACACGTCCTGTCGGGCAGGGACGCAGGCGATCTGGCACGTAGCCATGGCGCGGTGGGCTTCCTGCGCAAGCCGGCCAGCGCCGACGCCATACGAGCCGCCCTCGGCAGTATCGAGGAGTACCTCTCCGAAGATGCCCGCCACGTGCTCGTGATCGAGTCCCAGGACCATGGCGGCCGGTCTCTGGTTCCGCTGCTCGAAAACCGGCAAACCGAAGTGCAGCTGGCCTCTACGGCAGGACAGGCCCTCGGCATGTGCGCCGCTCGACGCTGCCACTGCATCGTGGTGAACACCTCGGATCCACGACAGACAGCAAGGGCACTGCTGGACGAGCACGCTCGAGGCCACCTCGATCCTCTGCCCCCGGTGATCGTCCATTCGAGCTCCCCCTTGCCCCCAGCGCTGGCACGCCGGCTGCGACGCCGGGTCCGCGCAGTTGTCAAGCAGGCTCCCACGAAGGAGCGCGTGCTCGAGCAAACCACGCTCTTCTTGCACTCTGTCGATGCCTCGCTGACTTCCGAGCAGCAGCAGATCATACGCATGCTGCATGACCCTGACGAAATGCTCCAGGGACGGCAGCTGCTGCTGGTCGACGACGACATGCGCAATACCTTCGCGCTTTCTCGCGTCCTGCGCCAGCACGGCCTGCACGTACTCATGGCCGACAACGGCCGGATGGCGCTCGAGAAGCTCGCGCACGAAAACGACATCGAACTGGTACTGATGGACATCATGATGCCCGTGATGGATGGCTTCGAAGCCATGCGCCGCATCCGCGCTCAAGAACGTTTTGCCGAGCTTCCCATCATCGCGCTCACGGCCAAGGCCATGCTCGAAGATCGAGCCAAGTGCCTCGACGCCGGCGCCAACGACTACATGACGAAACCCGTCGATATCGACAGGCTGCTGTCGCTGCTGCGTATTTGGCTCTTCAAGGCGTCGTGAGACACGCGAAGCTACAGGACCTCGAGCTGGACCTCTTGCTGCACGGGATAGCCGAACGCTATGGCTACGATTTCCGCCGCTATGCCCGTAGCTCCCTGAAACGGCGCGTGGCGCACCGCATGGCGGAGTCGGGCGTGGACACGGTCTCGGAGCTTCTGGCCAGGATGCTGCGAGACGAGGAGCTCTTTGCCGCGTTCCTGCATGACATGTCGATCAACGTGACCGCCATGTTCCGCAACCCGCCGTTCTACCGAGCCCTGCGCGAGGCCGTGGTTCCCTTTCTTCGAGAGCTTCCGGTGGTGAAAGTCTGGCACGCCGGTTGCGCAACCGGCCAGGAGGCCTTCTCCATGGCGATCTTGCTGCACGAAGCAGGTTGCCTGGACCGCTGCCGTCTCTACGCCACCGACTACAATTCCATCTCCCTTGCCACGGCCGAAGACGGCATTCTTCCGCTGCACCATCTCCGCGGGTACGCCACCAACTACTACCGTTCCGGCGGTTTGGCCCCGTTTTCGAGCTATGTCCATGCCCAGTACGGCCGCGCTCGGATCTCCAGCTTTCTTCGTCGGTCGATCAAGTTCTCCCACCATAACCTCGTACGCGATCGGAGCTTCCTGACGGCCGACCTGATCCTGTGTCGCAACGTCCTCATCTACTTTGATGCCAAGCTTCAATTACAGACGCTCGACCTCTTCGCATCGAGCCTTGCGCCCGGCGGCTTTCTCTGCCTTGGAAGCAGGGAGATGCTGGGCGCTCCCTTGAGCCAACGCGGGTTCACAACCGTCGATTCCTCCCTGCGGATCTTTCGCAAGAACAACGCTGACTCCCCGCAGCACGACTACCCTGCCATCGGCGAGTCCGCACGATGAAAGGCTCTGCCTTGCCGCGGGCTTCCGCCTCCAACGTGTTGGGCCGAGATCGACACGAATCCCCTGTCAAAGTCCTGGCGGTCGACGATCGGTCCGAGAACCTATTCACGATCCAGACCACCCTGAAGAGGCTGCCCGTCGAAGTGGTAACAGCGGACTCAGGAGAAGCGGCTTTGCGCGCGACGCTGCGCCACGAATTTGCCGTGGTGCTGCTCGATGTGCAGATGCCGGGCATGGACGGTTTCGAGCTTGCGCAGTTCCTTCGCGAAAATGAAGAGACACGCTATCTGCCCATTATCTTCCTAACGGCCATAAGCAAGGAAAAGAGGTACTTGTTCCGTGGCTACGAGGCCGGCGCCGTGGACTACCTGTTCAAGCCCCTCGACCTGGAGATACTGGTCTCCAAGGTTGCTGTTTTTGCCGAGCTCCATCGCGGTCGCGTGCATCTAGCGCAGACGGTCGAGAAGTTGAAGCTCGAGATGGACCGGCGCGAGCGGATCGAAACCGAGCTGCGGCTCGCCCAAAAACTGGAGAGCATCGGCCAGCTTGCTGCCGGTGTCGCCCATGAGGTCAATACGCCCGCGCAGTACGTCGGCGACAATCTCGCATTCATATTGGAGTCCCTTCAAGACCTCGAAGAGGTCTTCACAGCAACGGAATGCCTGAAGAAGCAGGCCGACACGGTCGACGGCCTGGCTGAGGCACGCCAGGCACTTCAGCGAGCCGAGGACAGTATTCAGCTCAAATACCTGCGCTCCGAGCTACCGCGAGCCGCAGAGCAGGCCAAGGAGGGCGTCGAGCACATCGCCAAAATAGTAAGAACGATGAAGAGCTTCTCTCATGTCGGCCAAGAGGAAAAGGTCCCGAGCGATCTAAACGAGGCGATAGAGGCCACGATCGCGGTCAGCCGCAACGAGTGGAAATTCGTGGCCGAGATGGAGACCGAGCTCGATCCGTGCCTGCCCATGGTCCCCTGCGTTCTGAGCGAGATCAACCAAGTGGTCCTGAATCTGATCGTCAATGCGGCACACGCGGTGGCCGATGTGGTCGGCGATGGCTCGAGCGCCCGGGGAACGATCTGCGTGACCACTTCCAGCCTGCAGGACAGCGTCGAGATTCGAGTTCAAGACACGGGTGCAGGCATTCCACGGGAAGTGCAGGAACGCATATTCGATCCTTTCTTCACCACCAAGGAGGTAGGCCGCGGCACCGGACAAGGACTCGCCATCTGCCGCAGCGTGGTCGTGGACAGGCACAACGGCTCCCTGGAGTTCGAGACACGGAAGGGCGAAGGGACCACGTTCGTGGTCCGGCTGCCGCTGCGCGACGTCCAGCCCACAGCCATCCTCGATGGCCAGCCACCTGAGGCATTGTGAGCGGCTTGAAAGGACAGCTTGCACTCCGGCTCTGTCGCCTCGCGAGCGAGCACGTACTCGAGCGTCGAGCGGGAGCCAGCGACAGCTGGTTCGGCGGCTCGTTCGCGCTGCGGGCCAAAAGAGCAGGCGCCCAAATCGCCCGCTTCAGATCCGCCCAGCCTGGCCGTTGTAACCCCGCGGGGCGACAACTGCACACCGGCTCAACGCCACCAACCCGTTCCGGGGGCCAGAGGGAGAATCGTGCCCACACCAGCCCCCGGTCAGCATGGCGACGCCCCCCCCCGCGTCCTCATAGTGGACGACGACGAGATGCTGCACACGGTCTTCCGCAGGGTGCTGGGAACGACCGAGATCCAAGCGGGACCGCACCAAGCCAGCTTCGAGCTGGTTTCCGCCTACGACGCGCAGGGTGGTCTAGACGAGGTGAAGCAAGCGGTCCACAAGGGCAGACCCTTCAGGGTGGCCTTCGTCGATTACGACTTCCCCGGGGGCCCTACGGGGATCGAGATCATCCCCGAGCTGTGGCGGCACGACCCCGCGCTCGAAGTAGTGCTTTGCAGTTCCTTTGCCCCGGAGATCGAGACCGCCCTGCAGGCTGCCGTCTCGCAGTCGAGCCAACTGCTGATCCTCAAGAAGCCCTTCGAGCCCGTCGAAGTCCGCTACTTGGCGCGCACACTATCGGATAAGTGGGCGCTTCGGCTCCAGGCTGCCCGGAGAATCGACACCCTGGAGCAAGGCCTCCGCGAGCGATACCAGGAGCTGCAAGCGACCTACGGCGCCCTCAAGGCAGAGGTCGCCAAGCGCCAGGCCTGCCAGCTCGAGCTGCTGCAGGCGCAAAAGCTACGGGCGATCGGCCAATTGGCCGCGGGAATCGCCCATGAGCTCAACACGCCCATGCAGTACATATCCAGCAACCTGGAGTTCCTTGGCGATGCCTTTCGCACGCTCAGCCTGGCCCTCGGCAACTCGAGCACCTGCGTGGCCGAAGGCGACGAGCTCGAGTACCTGCGAGCAGAGATACCCATGGCGCTCGAGCAAGCCCAATGGGGCGTGCGGCAGGCGAGCGCCACGGTGGCAACGGTGCGAGAGCTCGCTCGCCCCGGAAATCAGGAACGCTGCCCGGCAGATGTCAATGCGCTGGTCAAGACCAGCATCGAGTTGAGCCGCTGCCACTGGCAGGACGTGGCCGACGTACAGCTGAGCCTCTGCGAACCGCTGCCGCCTGCGTCTGCCGAGCCTGCTCAGCTCGTGCAGGCGTTGCTGAATCTGCTGACCAACTCGGCGCAGGCCCTCTCCGAGCGGAGGCCTCGTGGGTCCGCTGGCAAGGGCCGGATTCTCGTCGAGACGGAGTCCTGCGAAGCGTGGGTGCACGTACGCATCCGGGACGACGGTCCAGGAATTCCAGAGAACATTCGAGAGCGGGTCTTCGAGCCCTTCTTCACCACCAAGGAAGTGGGTCAAGGCATTGGCCAGGGGCTGGCGGTGACGTACTGGATCATAGTGCAGCGTCACCGCGGGCGCCTGGCCTTCAAGTGCGACGCCAACCGGGGCACCACGTTCACGATCCAGCTCCCCCTCGCGGGCAAACCCTTGAGCCCCCGAGCAGCCGGAGCCGGGGGCACGGCACCGAGTCTGTCATAACCAGCAGCCCAAGGGCCCGTAGTACGAGCTGGTCAATCGTAGCGCTCGGTGTGAATCCAGCGCCGCTCGTAGCCGAGTTGGTTCTTGAGGATCCGCCGCACCTCGGTGACCATTCTCGACAGGCCGCAGACGTACACGTGGGGTCTTCCCAGCGGGGCGAGCACGTCGGCCAGGTGATGCTGAACGTAGCCTGCGCGCCCCTTCCAGTTGGACCCTGCCTGTGAGAGTGTGACCTCGTAGCAGAACCGCGAGTGCTTCTCGGCCCACTGGCGCAGTTGATTCTCCCACAGCACATCCTGTTCACTCCGGCAGCCAAACAGCAAAGCCAAGTCGTCTACGCCGTCCCGAGCGAGTTCCTGTTGCAACATCGCGCGCAAGGGAGCCAGCCCCGTGCCTGTGCCGATAAACAGCGCGCTTCCCTCGGGCGCGGGCTCCCGGGTGAAGAAGCCGTGGGGACCGTGGATCTCGAGCCGCTTGCCCAGAGGCAGCTCGTGCAGGACACAGGAAGCAGGCCCACCTCGCACGCGGGTCACGGCGATCTCGATCTGCGCCGGGCGCTCGAGGTCCGGAGCGGAGCACAGCGAATAGGCCCGGGTCAGGGTCTGGCCGTCGACCGGTACTTCCAGATTGACCCACTGGCCCGCCAAGAAAGCGAAAGGCCGGTCGTCGACGCAGCTCAAGCCGAGCTGACGCACATCAGGCGATAGCTTGCGCGCCCTAACCAGCTCGACCTGTCGCCGCTCAACCACCAGACGCTCCCACACCATGCAAGCGTTCAGGCCCCAGATGATGGGCTTTCAGGGATGATGTACTTTTAAATCGGGCGCAAGGGAAGCTCTGTACCAGCAGTATTGCTCGTCGTCGTGCCTTTGCCAGCTGCGGCCGGCCCTCGCCGATCCGAAGAAGTATGGACGCGTCCCACGCTGTCACTACACTCCGCGCTGAGATGCCCAACAGGATGTCAGGGCGAGCGCCGCTCCGCACGGGTGGCGGGAAACTGTCTCGGCATGGGGTGCTCCGCTGGCCAGGGCACTCACCGGTGTCGCTACGCGTTGCTGGCCGTTTCGCTCTCGCCATGCTTTTCGGGGCCGCACTGACCTCGCCGGGCTGCAGCCGTCGTACGCCACCCCGCTTCGTGGGGCAGTCACCTCTGCTTACGAGCGACAACCCGCAGGCGGAAGCCGAGCTGCGTGAAGCTCGGACCTTCGCCGAACAGGGCGACATCGAACAGGCAGCGACTCGCTACGAAGCCTTTCTTGCCATGCGCTCCGATGATCCCCTGGCTGCCATAGCACGGCTCGAGCTTGGCAGGATCCGTCTTGATGCCGGAGACCTCGATGCGGCCCTGACACTGTTCGAGCAGGTGGCAGATCACACGGACGTGGCCTTGGCGGAGCACGCCCGCTTCAACCTGGGGCTGACGCTGCATGCGGCGCAGGAGTACGAAAGCGCCGTGCGCTTCCTGTCGCCGTTCGTGGGGCGCACCATCGACCCGGTAGAGACCGCCAAGCTGCTGTGGTCGCTTCCGGACGCATTGGTGAAGCTGGAACGCCACATGGACGCGCTGACTGTACTGCACAGGGCCGAAGATGCTCCGCTCGCCGAGCAAGATCGAGAGCGCGTGCGCGCACGCGTCGCAAAGCTGGTGCACCACGAAGCCGGCGGCGACCAGATCCAGCGGGCTTACCGCGAGCTGGAGCACCGGGGCGAAGTGTGGGGTCAGGTAGCCCGGCGAGCCCTCAGAGACGCCGATGCCATGGGTGATCTCACGCGTGTGCGCGCCGTTCTGGCCGAGCTCGAGCATCGAGGTTTCGAGCTCGACGATGAACTGCAGGCCGTTGCGGCGCGTGCCGAGCGCGCAACGGACGTGGACATGCGCAGCGTCGGAGTCATCCTGACCCTGAGCGGCCGGGCCAGGGAGCTCGGACAGCTTGCCCTGCACGGCATCATGCTCGCGGCTGGCTTGCCACCGAGGGGTCCCTTGCCTGCAAACGCTCCGGTGGTGGTTTTTCGAGATGACGGGGGGGATCCGGCGCGCGCGACGGCCGCCGTGGACGAGCTGGCTCGGATGCATCGCGTCGCAGCCATCATCGGCCCCATCGACGCGAGAGCAGCCGAAGCGGCGGCCAAGCGAGCACACGAGCTCGGCGTGCCGATGATCACGCTCAGCCAGGCCCCTCGGTTGACGCAGACGGGGCCCATGATTTTTCGCCTGTTTGCGACGCCACAGGGAGAGGTCGAGCAATTGCTGCGCTTTGCGCGCGCTCGGGGCTACACCCGATTCGCGGTAATGTACCCGGCCAGTGGCTACGGCGAGGTCATGGCGAGTGCGTTCGCTTTAGGCGTGCGATCCGCGGGCGGCGAGCTGGTGGCAAGAATCGACTATCCACCCGAGGCAACTTCGTTTGGAACGCTGGTAGGCGAGCTGCGCGGCCAGCGCTTTGACGCGCTGTTCTTGCCGGACACAGCCCACCGACTGGCCCTCATAGCTCCCGCACTCGCGGCTGCAGGACTGTGGCCCACCGCGCCGGGAAACGCCGCGCCGAAGGGAGCTCGCTCGGTCCAGCTGCTGGCCCCGAGTGTCGGCTTCGATCACGAGCTCGCGCGCACGACCTCCCGCTACCTCCAGGGCAGCGTGTTCTCGACGCTGTTCGATCCGCGCACGGGCGCCGCTGCGGCGCAGGCTTTCGCGGCTCGCTTTCGGACGCAGTTCGGTGTTCCGGCGAACGCCTTTGCTGCCTTTGCGTACGACGCGTTCCAGTTCATCCGCAGCGCCGTGAAGGACGGAGCCGGCACGCGGTTCGCGCTACGCCAGCACCTGACCACACTAAGGGCCCGTGCGGCAGCGGGACCCAGCCCGGGGTTCGACGACAACCGCGAACCCTCCCGCGCCAGCTACCTCGTGCAGCTCCGGGGCCAGCACTTCACGCGCCTGAACCCTCCCTACCGTTAGAAGCGTTAGCCAAACGAAGCCGAGAACATGATTCCCGCGTCCGGTCAACCGGCCGAGCGTTGGTGGCACCGGAACTCGTTGCGGCTCAGTCCTGCAGGCCGAGCTG
>JAKSBK010000150.1 GCA_022361155.1 Pseudomonadota bacterium | reverse complement strand
GCCTGCAGTGGGGCTCGCTGGCAAGGCGGACCGACGAAGGACATGCAGCGCATATTCGAGGAGGTCCCAACGCCGCCAGCGGGCGCCAGGGCTGGGGCCAAACGATCAGGATTCCTGTGGCGAGGTACTAGCAACTCGGATCGAATTTCCGGGCCGTTGTACAAGGCTCGGCCTTCCTATCGGTGCCTTCGATCCTGGAACACAGCGCGGCTGTACCGGTACCTCCTGCCCCCATAGCCCGTACCGCCGACCATGCCCAGGTCAAACAGCGCCGCAACAAGCACCATGCCGAAATATAGGCCCGTGACCTCGCCGTGCCAGTTGATGGCCGCGGCGTACGCAAGCGTCGTCAAGGGCATGAAGAAGAAGCCCAAGAGGGGCCACGCAGCGGTCTCGTAGGCCCGGCCGAGGAAGTCGCTGAAAAGGAAGACCAGGGCGAGAACCAAACGCGGCGTGAAAAGGGCCAGGCACCCGAGTAGGCAGGGCACGATCGTTGTCTCGAGAAGGGTGAGCGGTAGCTTTGAGCTCAGAACCGGCGAGCCGTACTGGTCCCTCGTGGTCGCGCCTCACCGGCGGCGCCGAGCTCTCGCCGAGCCGAAAAAGCCATTACCGAAAAGCCATTACCGAAAAGCCACTGTCGAAAAGCCACTGTCGAGCGGATCCTCATTCCACCGTAACCGTCTTGGCGAGATTGCGCGGCTGGTCCACATCGGTGCCCTTGAAGTCCGCCACGTAGTAAGCGAACAGCTGCAGCGGCAGTACCGTCAGAAAGGGCACGAACGGATCGCCGACCTTGGGTATCTCGATGATCTCATCGCTCAGACGGTGGATCTGCTCGTCGCCTTCAGTGCCCACCGCGATGATGCGCGCGTCCCGCGCTTTGGCCTCCTGCAGGTTGTTCACGCTCTTGTCGTACGCGCAGCCCTGTGGTGCCAACACGATAACCGGCACGCTGGCATCGATCAGGGCGATGGGCCCGTGCTTCATCTCGCCCGCGGCGTAGCCCTCGGCATGTACGTACGAGATCTCCTTTAGTTTGAGGGCACCCTCGAGCGCGATGGGAAAATTCAGTCCTCGACCTATGAACAGGACATCGCGTGCCTGTGAATAGCGCTTGGCAACGTTGGCGACCAGCTGCCGGGTTCCCTGGATCACATCCCGCATGTGGTGCGGAAGCCGAGCCAGGCCCTCCACATATTGGCGCGCCCTGCCTTCATCAAGCGTCCCGCGCTGCCGGCCCAGGTATATGCTCAGCATCAACAGCGCGGCCAGCTGGGTCGTGAAGCATTTTGTGGAAGCAACGCCGATCTCGGGTCCGGCGTGCGTGTAGAAAGCCGCATCGCTCGCGCGAGCGATGGCGCTGCCCACGACGTTCGCAATAGCGAGCAAATGCGTCCCGTGCTCCCTGACCAATTTGCCCGCCATGAGCGTGTCCAGAGTCTCACCAGATTGGCTGATGGCCACGGCGAGATCGGCTCGGCTCAAGACCGGTTCACGGTTGCGGAATTCGCTGGCGAGCTCCACCGTCGTCGGGACACGCGCGATCTGCTCGAGGTAGTAGCGGTCGGCCATTGCGGCGTGGTAGCTCGTTCCGCATGCCAACAAGTAGACGCGCTCGATCGAGCGCGCCAGATCGTCGCCGAGGCCTATCTCCGACGAGTGGACGTCCGCGTGCTCGCGGTCAAGCCTTCCGCGAAGGGTATCTTCGATGGCGCGCGGCTGCTCGAAGATCTCCTTGAGCATGAAGTGCTTGTAGCCGGCCTTCTCGGCGAGCAGCGGAGACCAGTCGATGCGCGTTGGCTCGCGCGTAACAGGCTTGCCGTCCAACGTCGATAGCTCGCAGGATTGCGCACCGAGGACGGCCATCTCACCGTCCTCGAGCACGATCACGTCGCGGGTGTAGGGCAGCAAGGCCGGGATGTCGCTGCCGCAGAACAGCTCCCGTTCTCCCAGGCCGATCACGAGCGGAGACTCGTTCTTCGCCACCACCAAGCGTCCCGGCTCCCGCCTTGCAAGCACCGCGATAGCGTAAGCACCTTCCACCTGCTCCAGCGCCCGGCGCACCGCGCTCGCGAGATCGCCCTCGTTCGCGTAGTGCTGGTCCACGAGGTGCGCCACGATTTCCGTATCGGTGTCGCTCGTGACGGTCGAGCCCCGCTCCTCCACATGCGCGCGCAACGACAGGTGATTTTCGATGATCCCGTTGTGGATCAGCACCACCTCCCCGGCTTCGTGCGGATGGGCATTGGCCTCGGAAGGTTGGCCGTGCGTGGCCCAACGGGTGTGTCCGATGCCGGTGGTGCCCACCAGGGGTCGAGCGCGCAGCGCCTCCTCCAGCCGGTTCAGCTTGCCGACCGCGCGCAACACGCCGATTCGGGTTCCGTCGTGCAGGGCCAAGCCGGCGGAGTCATAGCCACGATACTCGAGCCGCCGCAGCCCATCAACGAGGATGGGCGCGCAAGGCTGCGCGCCCACGTAGCCAACGATTCCACACATGGTCGGTGCTCAGTTACCAAAGGTATCCCAACACCGCCCGCAGGCGCCAGAACTGGGACCAAACGATCAGGATTGCTGCGGCGAGGTAGCCCACGATTTCGAGGGCCTCGGGATCGACGGGAGCATTTCCAAGGACACTGCCTAGGGCCTAGTTCCAGGGTACCGGCGGTGGCGGGACAGGACGGGCGGCTCGCAGCAGTTGCCCGTCGGTGTCCAACACCGCGACTGGACCCCAGCGCTCAAGAGCATCGGCGATAGCGGTGGCCCTACCCACCACCACCAGCACCATGGTCTCGGGGCGGACATACGCCCGTGCCGCGGCCAGGGCCTCTTCGTTGGTCACGGCACGGATCTGGGCTCGGAAACGATCCCAACAGTCATCGGGCAAACCATGAAGGCGTTGGCGCGCAACCAGCCTGGCCACCTGTGCTGCCGTTTCAGCCCGCAGCGCGAAGGAGCCCTCGAGTTGGCGCTTGGCGCTCGCGAGTTCGTCGGCGCTCGGTGGCTGACTCGAAATGCGCCGCAGATGCTCGACGATACCGGCAACCGCTGCGAGCGTCTTGTCGGTTCGAACCGCAGCATAAGCACGCAGCGGGGCCAGCTGCCCGCGCTCGAGCAAGGCGCTATAGGCTCCTTGCGCCAAACCGCGACGTTGGCCCAAATCCAACGGCAGCCTCGCCATCGCCGACCCCCCCAGGATCTGATTGACCACCAGCAGCTTCGCGAAGTCGGGATCGTCACGAGCCACGGTCATGTGACCGAAGTAGACGATCGACTGGGCCGCATTGGGACGATCGACGACGACGATCGTCCGCTCCACGGGACGAACGGGGCCCGCAAGCTCGAGCCGGGGCGCTTTTCGAGGAGCCCAGCCTGCGAAGGCCCGGCGTGCGAGCTCGATCGCCCGCTCGGCACCCACGTCGCCCGCCACCACCAAGAAGGCGTTTTCCGGCACGAAGTGTGCACGGTGCCAGCGAATCAGATCAGCGCGATGGAGGCTTCTGACGGTGTCCGGGCCGGCGTCGATGTGCCCATAGGGGTGTTCACCATACAGGGCCCGAAAAAATGCGGCGGCGGCCAGAAAGCGCGGTTGGTTCGACTCCAGTTGCAGGCGCTCCAACTCACGCCTCCGCAATCTCTCGAGCTGGCGTTGACCAAAGGCTGGCCTTTGGGCGATCTCCGATACGATCGACAATGTTCGAGGCAGGTACTCTGACAGAGCACGCGTTCTGATGTAGACGCTTTCCTGGTCGCTTCCGACATCGAGCTCCGCTCCCCAGAACTCGACTTCCGCGGCCAGTCGAGCCCCACTGTGAGTCCGGCTGCCCTCGCGAAGCATCGACGCAACGAGTCGTGACAAGCCCGGCATACCTGACGGATCGGCCGCACTGCCGCCGCGAATCACGAGCCTGACCTCCACCAATGGCAGGCGTCGCAACTCGACAACATTGACTTGCAGTCCGTTCTTCGTGGTCGCACGCACGACGGGCGGAAAACGAACGTCGCGCGGTGCGGCTGGCCCCGGGGGGGGGTGGCGTGGCCTCTCGGAAGGCGTGGGTGGAAGCTGCGCTGGGGGTTCGAGCACTATCCTCGGCGGCGCGACCGGGCGCTTCGCTAGCGGCGGAAGCCTCGGGGGGGAACCACAGCCCCAAGCAGCAGCCCATAGAAGCAGTAGCCATACGCTCGGGCCTGCCTGGCCCATCGTGCGTAACCGTTCACGGGGG
>JAKSBK010000149.1 GCA_022361155.1 Pseudomonadota bacterium | reverse complement strand
CGGAGGTTTTCGGGCTCGGAGATATGGGCTCGTCTCTGGCCGATTCGTTTGACGAAGCGTTTGTGGGTCACACTTGCGCTCACGGTTCCACAGCGCATCCTTCATCGCTTTGGCCCAACGTTGGGGTTGGCGTTGCGCAAGGACACTGGCTGCCTTGTCTACGTAATCGATGGTGTGCTTCCAGTCGGCGCAGTACATCGCGGTGTGACCCACAAACGCTTCGTCAAACGAATCGGCCAGAGACGAGCCCATATCTCCGAGCCCGAAAACCTCCGTGTTATCGCCCAGACCGCGGCGCGCTGCCAGAGCCAGCATCCGGCGGGCACGTTCACCTTCTGCTGCCACCACGGGTACCACCACATCCAACGCGCAGCTCGTCATTTGTCCCGGGGCCCGAACGTCGAGCGTGATGAGCTCACGGTATTGGGTGTCGCGCTTTTGGCGCGGCCGGCCCGTCTTGGCCGTCTCTTGCCCGTACCCGGGCTCACCGGGTTCACAGGGTCTGAGCGTTCCGGTGCGAATGATCCCGCCATCGCCCTGCATCATCAACTGGGCTGCTCCTTCGCGCCGCCCTTCGTGGGCGAGCTCCGCAAGCACCTCGAGCCGTTGGCACTCGGCGAAAGCCACCGCTTCGCGCTCGACCTGCAACGCCATCCGACGCACATGGGTGCGCTCCACCGACTGTCCGTGGTGCACCTGCAGGTCCCTGCTCGCTTTGCTGTAGCTGTGTTCGGCGCCGCAGTAGCCCGCGGTCAACTCCAGCTCCGCGCTCGCATCGCCGTGAGACAGACCGGTCAGCAACCGAGTCACGCTCAGCCCTGGCGCCCCGCAGTCGCATTCCAGATACAGCTTACTCACTTCTACCGTCAGCCCCAGCACCCGCACCTGCATCGGCGCCTTGGCTCGACGCTTGACCTTGCGACGGCCGGCACAGCTGGGGCACGTGCCGCCAAGCTCGATGCCCCGCTGCTGCACCACCTGCTCCCAGACATCGTACAGCGCCTGAGCTATCCCGCCCAACAGGGCTCGCACCAACGACTCCATCGCGTCGAGCGACGCAACCTCATGCAATGACATGCCTTTTATATGCTGTCGCGCTTGATCCTTGACCCGTTCCTCAACCTGCGCGATCCAACGGTTCTCGACATTCATCATCGAGCTCTCCTTGGGTGCTCCGCCTCTGCCAAGGCGGGGTTCGTTGCGCACGACAGGGGATCAAACCCCTGGCCTCTACGCAACCCCCCAAGGAGACGTCATTCCCCATCCCGGGAACCTCAGGCATCACATCGG
>JAKSBK010000148.1 GCA_022361155.1 Pseudomonadota bacterium | reverse complement strand
AACGCGGTTCGATCCGGCAACGCGGTTCGATCCGGCAACGCGGTTCGATCCGGCAACGCGGTTCGATCCGGCAACGCGGTTCGATCCGGCAACGCGGTTCGATCCGGCAACGTCGCCCGAAGCGCGCTCCGCGACGCTGGCCAGCGCTGCGATAGTTGGATGCTCGAACAGTTGCTTCGGAGAAACCACGAGACCTTCGCGCCGGCAGCGAGCTACGATCTGCAGCGCGAGTATGGAGTCGCCTCCGAGTGCAAAGAAATCCTCGTGCGGGGCCAGACTCTCGACGTTGAGAACGTGCTGCCATATTCGCTGCAAGCGCAGTTCGAGCGGGGATAGCGGCAAGGCTTGACGCGTCCCGGGCCGAAGCGCGCCGAGTCGCGGCATTTCGCTCGCCAGACGACCGAGCGCCCGCAGGTCGAGCTTGCCGGTGGCGAGCAGCGGCCAGGTTTCCAGCACCAGGCATACCGCCGGCACCATATGAGACGGCAGCGCAGCGGCGAGCGCGGTGCGCAGCGCGGCAGCATCGAGTGCGGCTTCGCGGCCGCGCGCAAACGCGATCAGCTGCGGCTTGCCTCCACGCGAGCACACGAGCGCTTTGGCCGCCTCTACTCCGGGCTGCTGTTCGAGGCAAAGCTCGATTTCGCGTGGCTCGCAACGGAAGCCACGCAGATTGAGCTGCGAGTCAACGCGTCCGTGAAACTCGAAGTGCCCATCGCGATAGCGCACCCGGTCACCCGTAGCGTACAGGCGCGCCCCGGGCTCGATGCCCAGCTGACCGGCAAAGGGATCGGGAACGAAGCAGGCTGCGGTCTGCGCGGCGTCGCCGGCGTAGCCACGTGCCAGGCACAAGCCACCCAGGTACAGCTCCCCCCAGATGCCTTCGGCAACGGGCTTTAGCTGTGGATCGAGTACACAGGCACGCACGTGAGGCAGGGGCCTGCCGAGCGGAGCCGCGGACCCCGCTGCGAGCTCTGCCGGGCTCAGCTCGTGTGTGAGCACGCCTATGGTCGCCTCAGTCGGACCGTAGTGATTGAAGACGCGGAGCCTGGGAGCAAGCGCGTGCAGCCGCTGCAGAAGCTGCCCGTCCGCTGCTTCGCCACCGAGCACAAGCAACTCGCGCGGCAGCAACGCGTCCGGTTGCGAGCTCGAATCCAGGAGCGCAGATAGCTGAGACGGCGCTAGCTTGGCCATCGCGACGGGTGCTTCGTTCAACCACGTGCCGAGCGCGTCCCCGTCCGAGGCCAGGCCACGGTTTGCCGCCACGAGCGTTTGCCCCGTGCACAGCGCGCACCAGACGCTCGTATAGCCCAGGTCGGCGGCAACGCCCGAGGCCCACAACAAGCGCGCGGCGCCGGACAAGGCCATGCGCGCCGACAGCGTCTCGACGTACGCGAGCACGCTCTCGTGCGTGACGCCCACCCCTTTGGGCCGGCCCGTGGAGCCCGACGTGAACATGATGTAGGCCAGGGTCGCTGCCGGCAGCTGTGCGGGGTACGGCCCGACTCCGCCGGAGCGCGCCGGACGCTTCCGCGCGCCCGCGACCGGCCTGAGCTCCAGCCCGCAGCGGTCACCAGCCTCCTGCCCGGCCGGCTCGGGGGCTCGTGGCCGTTGCTGACCCGCAGCGGCTATCAACCAGCGCGCACCCGAGGCAAGCGCCACGCTCTCGATTCGCGCCTCAGGCCATTGCGGATCCAGCGGCACGAACACGGCTCGAGCCTGGAGCACCGCGAGCAAGGCCTCGATGATCTCGATACCCGGCTCGAGGCATACGGCGACCGGTTCCTCGAGGCCCACACCGCGCTCGCGTAGCTGCACCGCCAGCTCACGAGCAGCGCCGGCAAGCTCGCCATAACAGACCGACCGCGCCGGCGTGGCTACCGCGATCCGCTCGGGGTGGCGAGCCGCCGCGTCCATGAAGCAGGTCTCGATACGCTTGCGGGGTGTCATCGGCTCGGTTGGCTCGACTGCCGGCGGCGCCCCGGCGGGCAGCGGCCCGCTCCAAACCAGCTCACGTAGCCGTCGTTGCGGGTGGGCAACCAGCTGCTCGATCAATCCTGCGTATTGCCGGAGCGCGCTCCGGGCGGTCTCGGCGCTCCAGCAATCCACACGGTACTCCAGGCCGAAACCAAAGCGCCCAGCAACGCGAGGGGTTACCCGCAGGCTCAGGGTGTAGCGCGCAAAGCGCTGCTCGAGCTCGATTGGTATGAGCTGCAAACCCGGCAATACCAGCTCGGCTCGAGGCGCATTCTGCATCACGAACAAGGCCTGAAAAAGCGGTTGCTCGACCGGGTTGCGCTCCGGGCGCACCGCCTCGACAACGCGATCGAAGGGAACGTCACGGTGGTCCATGGCTCCGAGCACTGCGTCGCGTGCCTGCGCCAGCAGCTGGCTCGCGCTGGCAGTGCGCTCGAAGCGGGCACGTAACGCGACCAGATTCACGTAAAAGCCAATCGAACGCTCCAGCTCGGGCCGAGGACGATCGGCCACGGACGCTCCCACGCACAGCTCCTGCTGACCCGTCAGGCGGTGAAGCAGGATCTGAAACGCCGCGAGCAACAGCATATAGGGCGTCATGCCGAGCGCGGCTGCACGCTCGCGGATCTGGAGCGACAGCTCCGGCGACAACAGCAAGCGTTCGATCCGCCCGTCGAAAGCATCGGACCGCGACGCCGCACGCTCTTCGATCAGCGCCAGGCTTGGTTCCGTCCCGACCAGCTGGGCCTTCCAGTAGGCGAGCTGCTGCTCGCCCGCAGCGCTTCGCAACCACTGTCGCTGCCAGAGGGCGAAGTCCGCGTACTGGACAGGCGGGCGCGCTTCGTCGTGCTCGGCGGGGCCACCGGGCTCACCGAGCTCGTACCGGTACGCATTGCCCAGTTCCTCGACCAGCGTCTTGAGCGACCAGGCGTCGGCGATCAGGTGGTGCAGCACCAGCAGCAACGCATGCTCGCCCGCAGCCAGCCTAAGCACGCGAACGCGCCAAAGCGGCGCGCTGGAAAGCTCGAAGGGTTTACTCGCCTCCCGCAGCGCCCGGGCACGCAACACCGCCTCTTGGGCTGCTTCGCCACAGCCCTCGAGCTCTAGGACTCCCTCGGGCCATTGCGGCAGGGTTACCTCTTCGGGCGCATGAATTCGCTGCCAGCTACCGGTGCCGTCGGTGACCACACTGGTCCGCAGGCTTTCGTGACGGCGGACAACGCGCAGAAAAGCGCGCCGTAGCGCATCCAATTCCAGACGGCCGCTCAAACGAAAAGCACCGAACAGGTTGAGACGCGGGCTATCGGGTACGAGCGCTTGCTGGAGACGCAGCCGTTCCTGGGCGAACGAGAGCGGAGCACACCGGCTCGCCTCGAGCTGCGACACAGGGCGCGACGCAATGGGAATGAGCCAGGGATCGATGCCCTGTTGTGCCAGCGTCTGCAGGAAGCGCTCGCGCTTGGCTTGCGGCAGCGCGGTCAGACGCCGGCCGAGCTCGGCGAGCTCCCTGGGCGACGACGCGGGCTGCGGTCGGGGCCTGCGAGAAGCCATGGTCATCGCGGTGCCTAGTCTCCGGCGTCGTCCTCGCCGGCGTCGTCGCTGGCGTGTTCGGCCCGGCTCAGCAACGCCGAGATCCGGTCGATGTCCGTGGCACCCGCCCTTGGACGTGCAACTGCCACTCGCAGGCCGAGCGCCGCCACGTTAGGGCATTCGAAGATGTCTCTGAGCGAGAGCCTGCATCGCAGGGCACAGCAGATGCGCGACAGCAAGCGCATGGCCGCGAGGGAATCCCCGCCCAGCGCGAAGAAATCATCGAAGATGCCGACCCGCTCTCGCTCGAGCACCTCGGCCCAGATCGCGCACAACACCCGCTCGTGCTCGCTGCGCGGGCTGGCGAACGATCCGCTCGCCGTCGGCTCGGGCGGCGGCAATGCCTTGGCGTCGAGCTTGCCGTTCGCAGTCAGGGGAAGCGACCGAAGCCATACGACGTGCGCCGGTACCATGTACTCGGGCAGCCGGCGCGCGGTATATGCCTGGAGCTCCGCGGCAGGCAGCTCGTCGCCCGAAACATAGGCCACCAGCTGCTGCCTTGGTTGCCCCCCTTGCTTGCTTGCGGTGCTCCGGGCGCCGTCCAGCAGCGTCACCACGGCATCGCGGACGGCCGTGTGCCGGCGCAAGACCGCCGCTATCTCGCCTAGCTCGATTCGGTAGCCGCGCAGTTTTACCTGCGTATCCCTCCGGCCCAGGTAATCGAGCGCGCCATCGTCGCGGCGGCGACCCAGGTCCCCGCTCAGGTACATGCGGCTTCCGGCCGGGCCAAAGGGATTCGGCACGAACCGCTCCGCGGTCAGGCCCGGCCGATCGAGGTAGCCGCGAGCGACACCCGCTCCAGCCACACAGAGCTCGCCGGCCACGCCTTCGGGCGCCGGATTGCCGCCGGTATCCAACACATGCATTTGCACGCCGTCGAGCGCGCTCCCGATGGACCCGGCTTGGCCTGGCGCCGCCTGCTCGGGCAAGACTTCGCTGTAGGTTGCGTGCACGGTCGTTTCGGTGATGCCGTACATGTTGATCAGCGCCGGATGCGTGGCCCCGAATGCTTGCAGCCAGGGACGCAGGCGCGCGCGATCCAGTACCTCGCCGGCAAAAACGATCTTTCGCAGGCTCAGTCCCGCACGCCGGCTGTTGCCCTCATGCTCGCGCAGGCCAAGCACGTGCTCGGCCAACGGATAGAACGCGGAGGGGGTCTGGTTTAGCACCGTCACACCGTTGTTGACGAGCAACTCGTAGAGCGCGTCGGGATCGCGGCGGACCTGCTGGGGAACCACCACCAGCCGTCCTCCATGAAGCAGCGCGCCCCAGATTTCCCAAACAGACACATCGAACGCGTGCGAGTGGAACAGGGCCCACACGTCGTGCTCCCGAAAGTCGAACAGAGATTCGGCCGACGCGAACAAGCGCAGGACTTGATGCTGCGCAACGGCTACGGCCTTCGGCTTGCCCGTGGTGCCCGACGTGTAGATGGCGTACGCGAGCTGTTCGGGGTGTGGGCTTCGGGCTGGCGGCCTGGTGCGCGCTCCATAGCTCGCGCTCAGCGCGGAGGCCGAAAGCAGCTCCACCCCGGGTCCGAGCTCTGCGAAAGCGCCGCCCAGTCCCTGCTCGACCAGGATCCAGTTGAGCCTGGCGTCGCTCACCACGAACTTCTTCCTAGCTTCGGGAAGCTGCGGCTCGAAAGGCACGTAGTAGGCGCCCGTCTTGAGGACGGCCAGAACCGCAAGAACGAGCTCGAGCGAAGGCTCCACGCACAATCCCACGCCCGATTCGGGACCTACACCGCGCTCCACCAGTGCCTGCGCCACGCCGTTGGCGAGCGTGTCGAGCTCGCGGTAGCTCAAGCTCCTGTGACCACAGCTCACGGCGACGCGTTCCGGAGTGCGGCGCACTTGGCGCTCGAATCGCTCGGCCAGCCCGCATCGGTCACCAACTTCGAGACGCCCCAGCGATCCAGAGCCGCATGCCCGAGGCGGCTCTCGCGGCGGCCTCGCCCGCGAGGCTCTGCTGTTCGTGGCCAGCCCGATTTCGCCCAGACGCGCTCCCGTGCGCTCCCGGGTCAAGGTGCCGAGCAGGTTCGAATACAGGTCGAGGACACGGCGCGCCCGTTGCTCGCTGTAGCGCTCCGTATCGTACTGCAGCTGCAGGACCAGGCGTTCGCCGGGCACCACGACGAGCGCCAGCGGATAGTGGGTATAGTCCCGACTGTGTGCGCGGAGAACTTTGAGCGGGCCCGGGCGGCGGAGCGCTGCGTCCAGTGGATAGTTCTCGAACACCAACAAGCTCTCGAAGAGCACCCTGATCGAGCCCGAAGACTGCGCATGCGCTCGCGCCTGAAGCCGCCGCAGCGAGCTGTATTCGTAGCGTCGCAGCTCGCTGTTGTACGCCTGCAGCTGCTTCAGCCACGCGACCACGGGGGCGGCCGAGGGGCAAGCCACGCAAAGGGGCAGGCTGTTGATGAAGAGCCCCAACATGTGCTCCACATCCGGCAGCTCGGCCGGCCGCCCGCTCACCGTGACGCCGAAAGTCACGCGCTGTTCGCCACTTGTTCGTGCAAGTAAGAGCGCCCATGCCCCCTGGCACAGCGTGTTGAGCGTTAGCTCACGGGTCGCAACCCAGGTTCGCAATTGACCGCTGGCCGACGCATCGAGCTCGAGCGTCGCCTGAGCCATGCGTTCGCGCGGCGTCCCAGCACCCAGGCCGGCCTGAGCCCGCGCTGGAGAGCTGTCGAGAGGCAAAGACGTAGCTTGCTCGAAGCTGCGAAGACAGCGCTCAAAGAACGCGTCCGCTGCGTCCAAGTCCTGGGCCGCCAGCCAGGCGATGTAGTCGCGGTACGCGGCGACGGGCGGCAACTGGACGGATCGATCGCGCGCCTGCCCTGCGATCAGCAGCGTCAGCTCGCCAAGCAGCCGCGAGGAGCACCAGCCATCGAGCAAGACGTGGTGCCTGCTCCAGAGCACGCGCTGCCTTCCCCCGCCGCAGTCGGCTACCAGCCAGCGCCAAAGCGGCGCCCTTGCCAGGTCGTAGCCTTGCTCGGTGTCGTTTCGCAGCTCGGCGAGCCAGCGCTCCTCCTGCTCCTGTTCGCTTAGCTGCGACAGATCGAGCCGCCGCACCCGCACGGCCACCTCGTGACGAACTACTTGCACGGGCCAAGGCAGCTCGCCCCCGTCTTCGCGCTGCCACCGGAACTCGGTACGCAGCATGGCATGCCGCTGCACGAGCTCGCGCCAGGCGCGCTCGAGCACATCCGCGTCCAGCCCTTGCACTTCCGCGGCGAGTTGGCAGACATACCCCGCCCGATCCAGCAATCCATGAACGAGCAACCCCTCCTGCAGCGGAGCGCAGCGGTACACATCCTCGATCTGCCGGCCGTCCACGGCGAGCGCCTCGAGCTCGCGTGCGCTAAAACCCGAAAGCCGAACGTCGCTCGGGCTGATCACGCCCCGTTGGGCAGCCTCCGCGCTCGCCGCGAGCTCCCGCAGCTCGGCTCGTACCGATTCGGCCAGATCCTGGATGGTCTCGGCCTTGTGCAGGGCGTTGCTGAAGGACCAGGAAAAACGCAGGCAGCCAGCATCCAGCTGCGCATTGATCGCGAGCAACGTCGCGCGCTCGGCGTTGGGATCGCGCTGGTCGCCCGCATGAGGAAGCTCGAAAGTCCTGGCGCGCTCGGTAGCCAGCCAGCGTTCGCTGCGCAGGCCGAGATCGATTCGACCGAGGTAGTTGAAGCTGACTTCCGGGCGAGGCAAGAGAGCGAGCTCATGACCGGCCGGATCCAGGTAGCGCAACACACCGTAGCTCACGCCCGCATCCGGTGCGCCTCGCAGCTGCTCTTTGATCGAAATCAAACCAGCGGCACAGTCGAGTTTCGGATCCGCGTGCAACGAAAGTGGAAAGCGCGCGGTGAACCAGCCCACGCTGCTCGACAAGTCGAGCTCTTCAGCGCCCGGGAGCTCGCGGCCGTGGCTCTCGAGCTCGACCCCCGCCCGCTCGCCGCCACACCAGCGTGCAAGCACGCGCGCCACTGCGAACAGAGCAGCTTCCGCGAGCGTCGCGCGAAAGGTCACTGGAACGTGTTGTAGCAGGGCGCCGGTCTCGCCGGCATCGAGCGCCAGCCGCACGGTGCCCATATCCCGATAGCGATTATCGCTTGCAGGGTCGCCAGTGTAGTCGAGCGGCAAGTCCAGCGGCCGCGCTTGGCGCCGCCAGTACTGGAGTTGCCCTGCCAGCTCCGGAGAACGCGCGCGGGCGGCCAATCGTTCGGACCAGGCCGAGTAGGGCAGCGACGGCTCCGACAGGCGGCTACCGGTGTAGGCCGCATGCAAG
Source organism: Pseudomonadota bacterium (assembly GCA_022361155.1). NCBI lineage: Bacteria > Pseudomonadati > Pseudomonadota > Pseudomonadota bacterium. The sequence continues at coordinate 58,476 of JAKSBK010000148.1, read as the reverse complement.
TCGTCAAGTAGAATCCGCCACGATACCGCGTCGACCACCAGATGGTGCGCCACCAAGAGCAGGTAGCCGGCCGGCGCCCGGTCGTGCAGGTCGGCATCACGAGCCTGCTCGGTGGCCGGCTTGCCATGGGCTGCGCCAACATAGGCTGCGGCAACGACCCGGCCCCGGCCAAGATCGAGCGAACGCTGCAAACCCTGCGAGACCCGCTCGACCGTGCGTCCGAGCTCCAGCTCGTCGAAGCCTTCGGACGTGATCCACTGCAGCTGCGGCGGCGGTGCGTTCGCAAGCAGCTCCTGGCGAAAGCCTCGCTCGGCCATGTCCTGCTCGCGCGCCACAAAGCGCGATCGAAGCACGGGGTGATGCTCGATGATCCGGGCCAAGGCACGTTGCAGCGCCTGTCGCTCCAAGGCCTCGGAAAGAGGCAAGAGCAGCGCTTGGTTGAAGTGGTTGCGGTCGGGGATGGCCTGCTCGAAGAACCAGCGCTGGATCGGCGTCAGCAGCCACGACCCGGTTTGGGCCGGCAGGCTGCCGGACGAGTCGATCGCGTCCCCGACCAGCTCGGCGAGGCGGGCAACGGTCCTGGCCTCGAACAGCTGCCTTGGGGTGACCGGAATGCCTGCCCGCCGGGCCCGCGCCACGACCTGCAAGCCGAGGATGGAATCGCCCCCCAGCGCAAAGAAACTCTCGTTCGTTCCGATACGTGCGCGCTTCAGCACGTGCCGCCAGATCGTGGCCAGCTGCTCCTCGAGCGCATCCTTGGGAGCGTCGTAGCGAGCTTGTTCCACATCGGGTGCTCGCTTGCGCAGCGATGCGCGGTCGAGCTTGCCGCTCGGCAAAAGCGGCAGCTCGGACAAGACCCTCCAGGCGGCCGGAATCATGCCTCGCGGCAATTCGGCGCGCAGCACGTGCTCGATCGCCGTAAGGTCGAGCGCCGAGCCCGGACCGGACACCAAGAAACCCACCAAGCGCTCGCCCTGCGGTCCAGACTGCAGGTCCACCGCGGCCGCCAGCACGCCCGCGCAGCCAGCGAGGCAACGCTCGATCTCTTGAGGCTCGATACGCTGGCCGTGCAGCTTCAGCTGCGAGTCGAGCCGCCCCAGGAAATGCAACAGGCCGGCGCGCATGCACACCTTGTCGCCCGTGCGATAGAGTCGCCCGCCGCACCCAAAGGGATCCGGCACGAAGCGTTCCGCGGTCATTGACGGGCGCCCGAAGTAACCGCGCGCGAGCGCGCTGCCGGCAACACACAGCTCACCCGCGCCGCCTTCGGGCGCGGGTTGGCCGCTGCTGTCTAGAATCCGAATCGCGACGTGCCCGAAGGGAGCACCGATGGGATGGATACGCCGCGCCTCGGGCTCGCCGCTGTCGAGGCCGGATCGGGCCTCATCGGCATCGGACGGGGGCAGCCCGTGCGCCGTAACACCGATCGTGGTTTCGGTCGGGCCGTAGTGGTTCAGGATCCGGCACTCCGGCTCGAGAGCGCGAACCCGCCGTACGCACGACTCGTGCAACGGCTCGCCGCCGAGCAGCAACGTGTGACGTGGAATGAGCCCCTGCGGTGCGGCGGCCGCGCTCAGTAGTGCGCTCAGGTGCGAAGGGGCGATCTTCAGGCAATCGACTTGTGCCGAGCGCAGTCGTGCCGCCACCTGATCTGCGTTTTCGGCCTCACGCTCGCTCACCACCACCAGCGGGCGCCCCGTGCCGAGGGCGCCAAACACGCTGGTGTTGCCGAGATCCACGGCCACGCTCGAAAGCCAGCCCCAGCGGGCGTTGCGCGGCAGCTGCACCCGCTCCTGGAGAGCCGCCACGTACTCGCTCAGATTCTGGTGCGTGACCGCCACGCCTTTGGGGTGGCCGGTAGAGCCCGACGTATAAAGTATGTAGGCGAGCTGTTGCGCGTGCGGAGGCGCGAATTCGAGCTTCGTGCTCGGGTCGTTCGATGCGGTGCCGGCCCCGGCCTCGAGGTCCGACCACACCAGAAAACGAGCTGCCGCCTGCTCGCCGCAGCGATGGCGTGCGTCGTGCTCCGAGGTGGCGATTACAAACCGCGCGCCCGAATCCCGCAAGCAGTAGTGCAGGCGCGCAGGGGGAGCCTGATTATCGAGCGGCACGTAGGCACCACCGGCCTTGAGCACGCCGAGCATGGCCACGATCCACTCGCTAGCGCGCGGCAGCAGCAACGCCACCCGAGTCTCCTCCACTACGCCGCGCGCGCGGAGGCGCGCGGCCACGAGGCTCGAGCGCCGATCGAGCGAACGCCAATCGACGGCGGTCTGTTCGCACAAGAGCGCAGGAGCGCACGGATCGCTGTGGGCCTGTAGGCTCAGCGCCGCCAGCCAACCGGCCGCGGCCGGCCGCTGGCGCCGCGCCGGCGCCACGCCGGGGTCTCGGGCTGCGAAGCAAAGGCTCCCGGCGGGAGCCCCGGGCGCGGCTGCGGCGAGCCCGATCAGGGTCTCGCGCACGCCGGCAAGCAAGTGCCTGGCGCGTTTGTCGCTGAAGAGGCTGCGCTGATAGGACAAACGGAGCTGCAGTCGGTCACCAGGCACAACGACCAGCGTAAGAGGATAGTGATTGCGCTGGGCCGTCCAGCGGTCGATCAATGCCCGCTCTTCACTGGTCAGCGGCTGCGCCTGCAAGCGCTGGGAGCCGGCGCCCCTGAGGGGCTCGAGCGGGAAATTATCCACGACCAACAAGCTGTCGAATAGCCTCCCGGCTCCGCACCAGCGCTGGATGTCCGAGAGCGCGCTAAACTCGAGCTCGCGTACCGACAAGCACTGCTTATGTAGCGTGGCCAGCAGCTGCGAGAGGTTGGTGCCTGCGGTCCAGCGCACACGCACCGGCAGGCTGTTGACGAGCAGGCCAACCATGCGCTCGCTTTCTGGCAGCCCCGGTGGCCGGCCTGACACGGTAGCTCCAAAAACCACATCCGAAGTGCCGGCATAGCGTCCCAGCACGAGACCCCACGCGGCTTGCAGGAGCGTGCTCAGCGTAACGTGCTGCCTGCCGGCTGAGCCCCTGAGGCGTGCGGTTTGGTCCAAGCTCAGACGAGAGACGGTTTCCGCGTAGGCGTGCGCGTCGCCGCGGGCACCGCCGTCGTGGCCGGAGCGATCGCCTGGGAGCGGAGTCGGCACGGGGACACCCGCCAGGCTGCGCTGCCAGTACGACCGGGCCGCCGCTCGATCCTGCTTGCCCAACCAGCGAATGTAGTCCGAGTACGCCGTAGCAGGTGGGAGCTGCGTGCTTTGCACCGGCGGATTCTCCTGGCACAAGCGCAGTACCTCGCCCAGCAAGACGACGCTGCTCCAGCCATCGAGAATCAGGTGGTGATGACTGAAGATCACGTAAAATGAGTCCGAGCTCAGGGTCGCCAGGTAAAGGCGCAGCAGGGGCGCCTGTTTGAGCTCGAAACCTCGCGCCAGCTCCTGTTCGAGCAACGCTTCCAACCTGGCGCGCTGCCCGGCGGGCGAGGCATCCCGCCAATCCAGAAACTCGAGCGGCAACGGGAGGGTGTCGGCCCGCAGCACGATCTGCAGGGGCTGCTCTGCTTCCTGCCAGACGAAGGCGCTGCGCAGCGCGTCGTGGCGCCGTAAGACCTCACTCCATGCGCGGCGAAACTGCGCGGGGCCGAGCGCGCCCGCCAGACGGTACACGGCCGAGACGCGATAGCTAGCCGCCTCCGGGCTGAGCACGCTGTGGAAGAGCATGCCCTGCTGAGCGGGCGACAACGGAAGGATGTCCTCGATCGCCCGCCGACTCGCTGTCGCTGCCGTGACCGGCGCCTGTATGCTCATGGCTCCATCGTCTCCACGATCCGTGCAAGCGACGCCTGATCGAGCGCGGCTTCAGGGAAGTCCGACGGCGCGTAGCGAGCTCTTCCCTGCTGCAGGCAGTGGGCAACCAGGCGTTCGAGCGCGTGCAAGTAGGCATCGCTCAGTGCTGCGACGGTCCTGGCAAGCAATCGACCCGGGGCGTAGCTCCAACACACGTGCAGCTGGCCGCCACGAATGTAAGCGCTGACGTCCATCGGGTGGCGAAAGCGATTACCTGGGTCGCTGGTAGGCCCCGCACCTTCGATGAGGCGCACGCCGGTGCCGGCGCCTGCGCCTGCGTCGAGTTGCCCGAGGTAGTTGAAGCTGAGCTCGGGGCTTGGCAGCGTGCGAGACAACGCCGGCGGCTCGGTCAAGTAACGCAGGATACCGAAACCAAGCCCTTCGCCGGGGACCGCCCGCAAGGTATCGCGCACGCCGCGTAAGACTTCGCCGGGTCCATCCCGCACGGGCAACAAGACCGGGTAGATGGTGGTAAACCAGCCCACGGTCCGCGACACGTCGCTATCTTCGAAGTGCGTGCTGCGCCCGTGGCCCTCGAGGTCGAGCAGTACCTGCGAACAGTCGAGCCAGGCACCGATCACTTGGGTAAGCCCGGCCAGCAGCGCGTGCTGAATGCGCGTGTCGTAGACGGGAGGCACGCTGCGCAGCAGATGTTCCGTCGCCTGCACAGACAGCGAAGCGCGTACCTCACCGCGACCCGCATTATATTCCGTGGCCTCCTGGGGCAGGCGCTTGACCTCGGTCCACGCCAGGCTCTGCCAGTAGCCGGCCTCCCGCCGCAGCTCGGGCGTCCCGGCATAGGCATGCAAGCGCGCGGCCCAGCGCTGGTAGCTGGCGGTTCGGTGCCTTGGCTCGGGTGCTGTGCCTGACTGCAACTCCGTGTACGCCGCCTCGAGGTCCTCCAGCAGGATGCGCCAGGACACCGTGTCTACGACCAGGTGATGCAGGACCAACAAGAGCCTGTCGGCGCGCGCAAGACCGCACCGGTAGTAGACGGCCCGGCACACGGGTCCCCGCTCGAGATGCAGCGTTGCTTGCGCCCGCCGGTTGTGACGCCGGAACGCGCGTTCCTGCTCGGCCGGGGTTCGCCGGGCCAGATTCACGATCGACAGCGGCCAACCATCCCCACCCGGGCTGGCGTAGTACTGCCGTCTCGCTCCCAGCTCGAAGCGCAATCGCAGCGCCGCATGCTCATGTACCAGATGTTGCAGCGCACGCCGCAGCCGATCGGGATCACGAGGACTCGGCAATTCCAGAAAGACGGCCTGGTTGTAGTGGTGTGGATTGGCTAGTTCCTGTTCCATGAACCAGCACTGAATCGGTGTTGGAGGCACCGTGCCTTCGGGCGCTTCGTCGAGCTGCGGCACAGGGCCGCGCGCCGCGCAACGTTCAGCCAACGCTGCCAGGGTCGGGTGCTCGAACACGTCGCGAGGGCTCAAGACGAAGCCGAGCCGGCGGGCGCGGCTCACCAGTTGGATGCTCAGGATCGAATCACCGCCGAGCTCGAAGAACTCATTTTCTCGGCCCACGCTCGGCACGCGCAGCAACTCTTGCCAAAGCGCAGCAAGGCTACGTTCCGCGGGGCCTCGAGGCTCGACGCGCGAACGGCTGGTTGCGCGAGGCTCGGGCAACACGTCCGGCAACGCCGCACGGTCGAGCTTGCCGCTGGGCGCGAGCGGCATCCGCTCGAGCACGCGAAACACGCCAGGGACCATGTAGGCCGGGAGGCGCTCTGCGAGACCCCGCCGCAACCGATCTTGATCGAGCTGCCCGCCGGAGGCTGTGACATACGCGACCAGCACTGGAACGCCCCCCTTGTCGAGCTTCCCTAGCGCTACAGCCGCCTGTCCCACTGCGGCAAGAGAACGCAGTGCCGTTTCGATTTCACCGAGCTCGACGCGCTGGCCGTGCAGCTTGACCTGTGCGTCGTCCCGTGAAACGAAGCCCAGGCTCCCATCTTGCTCCTGCACTACGAGATCACCGGTTCGGTACAAGCGCGCACCGGGCACTTGCGCGCACGGGTCTGGAACGAAGCGCTCGGCTGTCAAGCCGGGTTGCGCGATATAGCCGCGGGCGAGACCGGCGCCGCCCAGGTAGAGCTGCCCCACCGCGCCTGCGGCAACCGGATGCAGATGTCGGTCGAGCACCAAGCAGCGCACCCCGTCGATCGGAGCGCCGATCGGCACAACGCCCGCGCGAGCCGCGCCCGCCATCGACACAGCGCCCGTGGACCATGCCGTCGCGTCCACCGTAGCCTCGGTCGGACCGTAGACGTTCTGAAGCCGCACGCCGGGAAACAGTCGTAATACTCTGGTAGCGAGCTCAACGGGCAGCGCCTCGCCGCCGCACGCCAGCAGGCGCAGGGGAAGGCGGCAAAGCTCCGGGCGCAAGGCCCAGCTGTCGAGATGCGCGGCGAGCAGGGAAGGCACGAACTGCGCCACGCTGACCTGATGTCGAACGGCCAGCGCCAGCAAACCCTCCGCGTCGCGCTCGAGCCCACTGCCGGCAACGACCACGCTCGAGCCCGCGGCAAGAGCGCCAAACACCTCCCACAGCGCGCCATCGAAGCCCAGCGACGACTTGTACAGTACGCGGTCCGCCGCGCTCAGCTCGCGCTCGCGGCACAGCCAGCCGAGATGATTGCTCCAGCTGCCGTGCCCGATCGCCACGCCCTTCGGGCGCCCGGTCGATCCCGATGTAAACAACACGTAAGCCAGTGCTTGCTCATGCACGTGCAGGCCCGGATTGCCTCCGCCCGGGCAGCCATCCAACGATTCCGCTTCAAGCACGGTACAGCCGGCGCTCGCGCCGCGCCCTTCAAGCACGGTACAGCCGGCGCTCGCGCCGCACCGCAAGGGATGCGCCGGGTCGAGATCCGTGAGGAGCAAGCGCGCGCCGGCCTGCTGCAGCATGGAGCGCAGGCGCGCCACGGGTTGCTCGGGCTCGAGCACGACAAAGGCGCCGCCGGCCTTGAGCACACCGAGAAGCAACGCGATTTGGCGCGGGGAGCGCCGCAAAGCCACTGCCACGCGTTGCTCGGGCTCGAGCCCGAGGGTCAGCAACGCACGCGCGGCGCGATTGGCAGCCCGGTTCAGTGACGCGTAGCTCCAGGCGGCGTCACGCCATAGCAGGGCTGGAGCGTCGGGAGCCCGCTCGACCTGTGCCTCGAAGCGCGAATGCACAGGGATGAACGGTTCCGGGTGCGTTCCTGCCTGCAGTCCAACCTGGAGACACGACGAAAGCTCACCCAATCGGGCGCCGGGCCGGCCGGCCAATTGCCCGAGCACGGTGATCATGGAGCTCGCGAGCCGATGCGCATCGGATTCGGACAGGCGATCGGTCCGGAACGTCAAGCGAAGCCGCAAGGGCGGGCCCGGCATGACGACGACCGCAAGCGGGTAATGAGTGAAGTGGTGTACGCGAACGGACTCGACCTCGAGCCCCACGAGCTGCCCCAAGGCGCGTTCCACAGGGTAGTTCTCGAACACGAACAGACTGTCGAATAGCGTCGGCCGGCCGTCCCCGGCGGGCGCTGAACCGGCAGGCAGCCAGGCGCGAATCGCTTCGGATAGCGGCAAGAACGCATGCTCCGTGCGCTCGGCGTTCTGTGCCTGCACGCTGGCAAGCCAAGCACCCACGACGGCGGCCGGCGGAAGCTCGATCCGAGCGGGCAGGGTATTGATGAAGAGTCCCAGCGCGCGCTCGGTCTGGGCCACGCCGGCGGGACGTCCGGCCACGGTCACGCCAAAGACGGCCTGGTCCGCACGACAGCGCCGCGCAAGCACCAGCGCCCATGCTGCCTGACAGAACGTGTTGAGCGTCAAACCTGTCCCTCGAGCCTGCTCCCGCAGTCGGTCTTCGAGGTCGCGGGGCAGCCGGGCTACGAGCTCGGCACGACCGGCCCCGGACGGATGCGGTGCTCGCTCCGATGCCAGCCACGCAGCCGTGGTTTCGGCAACGAGCGTGGTTTCGGCAACGAGCGTGGGCGCCGCTCCATTCAGCTCGCATCGGAAGTGGGCACAAGCAGCCGCCGCGTCTTGACCCGCCAGCCAGTCCACAAAAGCGCGGTACGAGCCCGGCGGCGCGAAGCGTGGCTGCGCGCCCTTGGCGAGTGCCGCGTAGGCCCGTGACCACTCCTCGAGCAACAAGCCAAGCGACCAACCGTCGAGAATCGCGTGATGATGTGTCAACACGAGCTGCCAGCGCTGGTCGTGTGTTTGCACGAGCAAGGCCCGGCACAGGGGTGGTGCACAGAGCTCGAAGCGTTGTTCGCGTTCAGCGGCCAAGAGCTGCTCGAGACGCTGCTTGCGCGCGGGTCGGGACAGCGAGCGCAGGTCACGCCGTACAAGCTCGCTTCGAGCTCCCGGTTCACGAGGCGCCAGCACCACCTGCTGCGGGCGCTCGACCTGTTCCCACACGATCGCGGTGCGCAAGGCAGCGTGCCGCTCGAGCATCAGCCGCCAGGCCGCGGCCAGCGCGCTCGCGTCAAGCACGCCGCGCAACAGCACGCTCGCCTGTTGTATGTAGGTCCCGGGGCCTGGTTCGCGATCTCGGGTCAGTTCGTGAAAAAGCAGCCCTTCCTGCAGCGGCGCGAGTCGATAGGCGTCCTCGATCGCCGCGCTCGCTCGATCCTTGGCGCCGAGCACGCCTTTGCTACGAAGCAGCGTCGCGAGCCGATTCAAATCTGCTTCCGAAACCCGAACCGGGCGTGCGGCAGCAGCTTGATCCGGTTGGTGGGGCGAGCGGGCAACGCGCGCCAGGGCGGCAACCGTAGGCGCTTCGAATACCTGGCGAGACTTGAGCTCGATTCCGCGTTCACGAGCGCGGTTGAGCATCTGCAGGCTGACAATCGAGTCCCCACCCAGAGTGAAGAAGTTATCGTGCACACCAAAGTCGCGTGCCCGCAGGAGATCACGCCAGATTTCGAGCAGCGTGCGCTCGATCCGATCGCGGCCCTCGGTCGCAGCGAGCTCGCGCTTGCCGGCGCCGGGTACGGACCGGCGCAGCGCCTCGTAATCGACCTTGCCCCGGCTCGTCAGCGGCAATTGCTCGATTTCGATGAACCGCGCCGGCACCATGGCCGGCGGCAGCGATTCGAGCAGAGCCCGGCGCAGCGCGGCCTCGTCGAAAGTCCCGGGCTCTGAGCTCACGAACGCTACCAGCTGCGGCGGCGCCTGGCCGGGCTCGGACAGCACGACGGCCGCCCGGCGCAGCGTCGGTTGCGCAGCCAAGGCGGCTTCGACTTCGGCCAGTTCAATCCGTACCCCTTGGAGCTTGAGCTGGCGATCGATGCGGCCGAGAAACTCGAGCTGCCCGTCCGATCGCCAGCGCACGCGATCACCGGTGCGATAGAGCCGCTCGCCCGCGCAGCCGAACCGATCAGGTCGAAAACGGGCTGCGGTTCGTGCCGGACTACCTAGATAGCCTCGCGCCAGGCTCTTGCCGCCCAGCCAGAGCTCGCCGGGCACTCCCGCGGGCAGCGGGTTCATGGCGCTGTCCAAAACGTACGCCCGGGTATCGCCGATGGGGCGACCGATCGGTGGATGCCGGCCAGCGCACTCGTCGATGACCGTGGCCGTTGCAACCACCGTGTGCTCCGTGGGGCCGTAGTGATTGACCAGCTGGACGGGCGGTGCCGCATCGAGCGGCTGCAATCGGTCTCCGCCCGTAAGCAGGCAGCGCAGCGTGGACTGTTGCGGCCACGGGAGCTCCAGCATGCGCTGGGCAAGCGGCGTGGGCACGAACGCGATCGTCACTCCTTGCCGGGTCAGCTCTCGGAGCAACGCAGCCGGATCATGCCGCGTGCACTCGTCGATGATCTGCAGGCTCGCCCCACCGCACAGGTACGGCCACAGCTCCCAGACCGCAGCGTCGAAGCCCAGGCCCGCGACCAGACTGCCGCGATCGCCCACGCCGAGCCGGTACTGGTCCCGATGCCAGGCGCACAGATTCAGCAGCGAGCCGCGACTGACAGCCACGCCTTTGGGCGTGCCCGTGGAACCCGAGGTGTAGATCACGTACGCCAGCTGCGAAGCATGGATCGCGCTCCGCCGGAAACGGGGCTCGGCGGCGGCCGCTGCATCGCTCAGCGCATCCAGGTAAAGGACGGGCGCGCCACAACGGGCAAGCACGGGCTCGTGCTGCCGATCGGAGATCACGGCCGCCGGGGCGGCATCCTTCAACAACGCGAGCACGCGCGCTGCAGGCGTCTGCGGATCGATCGGGATGTACGCGCAGCCCGACTTGAGCGTTCCAAGCAATGCCACCACCCACTCGATCGACCGCGGCAGCAACACGGCCACGCCAACATCCGGCTCGGCCTCGATCCGGGTAGCAAGCGCGTGCGCCAGTCGGTTCGCGCGGGCGTCGAGCTCGGCGTAGCTCAACGTACACCGCCCGTCTCGCAGTGCACTGGCCGACGGCCGGTGCTGCACGTGGGCCTCGAACTGGGCAATTACGTCCGAAGCCGGGTGCGCCCAATCGAGCGCGTTTCCGGGCCCGCGCGAGAAGGCGGAAACCGCGGCTACGCTCGCCGGCCCGGCAGCCCGCAGACCGAGCGATGCCAAGACACGGTCGCTTGCGTCCTCGCAAAGCACGTCGAGCAAGAGCTGCCGGTAGTGCTCGAGCAACTGCGAGACGAAGCGAGAGCCAAAACGCCGGCTCTCGTGGTTGACACGAATCAGCACCCGCCTGCCGCACGAGGCTGCTACGGTCAGGGGGTAGTGAGTGCGGTCGGCATAGCGGTACGCGTGCAGCTCGAGCTCGGGGTCTGGCTTCCGCATGTCCTCGTCGAGCCGGTAGTTCTCGAACACCCACAGGCACTCGAAAAGCTCGCCGGGCGCCCGGCCTGCCCAGCGTGCCACTTCGGGCAGCCCATGACCCAAGTGCTCTTGCATGGCGGCTTGCCGAAGCTGAGAATCGGCCAGCCAATCGATCAGACGCTGCTCGGATGCGAGCTTGATTCGCAGGGGCAGCGTCTCGATGAACAAGCCCACCGCGCGCTGGATGCCTTGAAGCTCGCTCGGACGCCCGGCAAGCGTGATGCCAAAACAGACGTCGGTCGCGCCGGTGTACCGGCCGAGCAACAGTGCCCAGACCGCCGACAGCACGCTATTCGGCGTCAGCGCATGGCTGCGACAGAATGCACGCAGTGCTTCGGTTTGCTCGAGGTCGAGGGTCAGCTCGGCCCGCTCGTGCGATCCGGCCCCGGCAGGACGCGGGCCGGCCGAGGGATCAACCAGACGGGTAGGGGCCGGCAAGGCCTCGAGCTCTCGTTTCCAGAAGCGTTCGGCTGCCCGGGTGTCGCGCGCGGCTCGCCAGCGCAGGTACTCCTGGTACGAAGGCACCGGAGCCAGGGCTGCTGCTTCACCCGTGCGCGCCGAACGGTGCGCCGCCAGCAATTCGCCGAGCACCTGAGCCACGCTCCAGCCGTCGAGCAGAAGGTGGTGGTGGGTCCATATCAGGTGAAACTCGCGCGCCGCCGTGGTCACGAGCTGCAGCCTGAACAGCGGCGCCTCATCGAAGCGGAAGGGCTGCGCGTAGGCTTCCTTTTGCAGGTCCTCGAGGCGAGCGCCCTGCTGAGCGGATGGAAGCCGGGACAGGTCGTGAATCACCAGCGGCAGGTCCAGCGCGCCGGGCTCGAGCACCAGCTGGCAGGGATCCTCGCTTCCTTCCCAAATAAAAGCGCTGCGAAGCACCGGGTGGCGCTCCAGCACCCGGGTCCAGGCGCTCCGCCATGCCGCAAGCCGGTACTCGCCGCGGAAGCTCAGCGTCAGCTGCTCGTGGTATACCGGGTCCTCGGGAGCATGCTGGCTCTGGAACCACAGGCCCTTGTGCAGCGACGTAAGCGGCAAGACCTGTTCGAGGGCGGGGAAGCGAGCCGCCAAGCGCTCGCGTTGCCGGCGCTGCCAATCCTCGTCTTGCGGCCTCGGAGCGACGGAGCTCGGCAGGGGCTTGGCACGCTCGCGACTCGAGACCGCAAGCGCCTCGACGCTCTGGTGCCGGAACAGCTGCTGCGGAGTGAGCTCGATGCCGGCCTTGCGAGCGCGGTGGACCACCTGCATCGCCAAGATGGAGTCGCCGCCGCGCTGAAAGAAACTGTCGTGGACACTGACTTCGGATAACCCCAGGACGCTCGCGAATATCGCCGCCAGCTTGCGCTCGCGTTCGTTGTGTGGCCGCGCGTGTCTGCTTGGGGCCTCGGCCGACTGCACACCAGGCAACGCTTGCCGATCCAGCTTGCCGTTGGGCGTCAGCGGCAGGCGTTCAAGCAGGACGACTTCCGCCGGCAGCATGTACTCGGGCAGTCGAGTCGCGGCGAACGCCAGCGCACCAGCTCGGAGGTCGTCGTGATCCAGCCCATGAGCGGAATCCCGATCCGGCGCTTGGTCCTGGCAGCGGTCGGGCACGACATAGGCGATCAACATGCCCGGCCGGCTGTGGTCGTCGCAAGCCGTTGTATCGCGCCGTGTCAAGAGCACCACTGCGTCGCGCACGCGCGGGTGCTCGCGCAATACGGCCGCTATCTCACCGGGCTCGATGCGGTAGCCGCGAAGCTTGATCTGCGCATCGAGGCGCCCTAGAAACTCGAGGCCGTGCTCGCTTGTCCGGGCCAGGTCACCGCTGCGATACAGGCGGCTGCCGGCCGGCCCCAGCGCGTCGGGGACGAACCGCTCCGCTGTTAGCCCGGGCCGGTCGAGGTAGCCTCGCCCGATGCCGCCGCCGCCAACACAAAGCTCGCCGGGCATGCCCTCGGGCACGCAATTCCCATCGCCGTCCAGCAGCCGAACGTACCGATCTCGAAGAGGTTCGCCGACCAAGCTCGCGCCCGCGCCCGCGGGCTGGCTTGGTGCCGGCCCAAGCCACGCGCAGGTCACGTGCACGGCGGTTTCTGTGATCCCGTACATGTTGGCCAAACGCGGGTGTCGCCCGAAATGCGAAAACCAACCGTCCAGGCGACGCCTGTCCAGCGCCTCGCCACCAAACACGATCGTGTGCAGCCCAAGCCCCGGCTCCGGAAACGCGATCAACTGCCGGGCGAGCTCGTAGAAGGCGGAAGGGGTTTGGTTCAGGACCGTGACCCCGCGGCTCACGAGCAAGTCCTGCAGTGCACCCGGATCACGGCTCACCCGGGAGGGAACCACCACCAGCTGCCCTCCATAGAGCAACGCGCCCCACAGCTCCCAGACGGAGAAATCAAAGGCGTGCGAATGAAGAAGCGCCCACACGTCTCGTGGACCGAAGCCAAAATCAGGCTGCGTGGCGCGAAACAAGCGCACGACTTGCCGGTGGGAGATGCCGACGCCCTTGGGTCTGCCCGTCGAGCCCGAGGTGTAGATAACGTAAGCCAGGTTGTCCGGATCGAGATCCACGAGCGGTCGATCGGCGTGCTGGCTCGCGCTTTCGAGCAGCCGAGGTACGGAAAGCACCTGTGCGTTGTCGCCCAGGGAAGGCGCCGAATCCGCGAGTACCAGCATGGCTCCGGCGTCCTTTACCAGGTAGCGTTGCCGTGCCTCGGGCAGCTGCTGCTCGATTGGAACGTAGGCCGCGCCCGCCTTGAGCGTCCCCAGGATTGCGATCACAAGCTCTAGCGAGCTCGGGAGCGCTACCGCTATGCGTTTCTCCGGGCCCGCGCCGCGGTCGCACAGCGCGTGCGCCAGGCGGTTCGATAGCTCGTCCAGCTCGCGGTAGGTAAGGCTCCGGTTTTCGTAGCTGAGCGCAATCCGTTCGGGTGTGCTCGCCGCCCGGGCGGCAAACCACTCGACCAAGTTGGTCAGCGACGTTGCCGTGCCGCTCGTGGCCTGCTGCGGCGGGCGTGGCTTTGGCTCGCCCACGAGCTCGAGGTTGCCCAGGCGAACATGCGGGTCGTGGACTACGCGTTTCAAGAGGCCGCGGTAGCTGTCGAGCAAACGTTGCGCTCGGGCGGCATCCAGCAGCCCTCGCTCGTACTCGAGCGCAAGCGCGAGCCCGGGCGCAGCGCCCGCCGCACGCGTGTTCGTGAACGCGTGCAGCGCGAGCTCGAGCTTCGCGTCGCGGGGCGGCAAGGAAAGCGGCTCGCACGCGAGCCCGCCGGCGCGAAAAGGTGCCGGCATCTGTTGCATGGAGAACAGGACCTGAAACAGCGGGTTTCGCCCGGGCTCCCGAGCGGGCGCCAGTCGCTCCACGATCCGATCGAACGGAAGCGCTTGGTTCCCGTACGCTTTCAGTGCGCGGGCCTTGATCTGCTCGAGCAGCTCGCTGAAGCGCAGGCTACCCTGACAGCGGCTGCGCAGCACCACGGTGTTGGCGAACAACCCCACGCTCTCGGTCCATTCCGGGCGCATGCGGTTGGCGATCGGTGTGCCAACGCGCACGTCACCCGGTCCCCCGTAGCGGTAGAGCAACGCGTGCAGCGCGGCGTGCAGGGTCATGAAGAGCGATGCCCGCTGGCGGCGGCTCAAGTCCGCCAATTCCCGGCACAACCGCGCAGGCAGCTCGAGGGCGAGACGTCCGGCCTTGCGACCCGCACCGGACGGATCCGACCCTCGACCGCGAGCAAAGGGACCGCTTGCCACGGGACTGAGCTCGAGACGCCAGTAATCGAGCTGCTCGCGGGCGGTGTCGCCTTCCAGCCAGTCACGCTGCCACTCGCTGTAGGCGGAATAGGGCGCACACGGTTCGTCACACGGCAAGGCGGCGCCCGAGCTGAGCGCGGCATACAGCTCGGCCCACTGCCGCGCCAGCACCTGCATGGAGACCCCATCGGCGACGAGGTGGTGCACGGTCACAACGAGGATATGTTCGCGCGCAGCCAGGGACAGCAGCGTCACACGTCCGAGTGGGCCGTTCGCAAGCGGAAACGGACGCTGGAGCGCCTCGTGCAGCTGCGCCAGCTCACCCGGCTGCGTCCATCCAGCCGATTCTCGCTGCAGGCGAGCGCGCGCCGCACAGGTGAGCGAAGAGGGATCCAGGCGCTCGAAGGGCCAGTCCAGCTGGTCGGACACGCGTTGCAGCAGCTGCCTGCCGTCGTGCACGAAACAGGTGCGCAAGCTCGGATGCCGCGCCACGAGCCGACGAAAGGCTTCCCGCAACGCGGACTCGTCCAGACTGCCGCGCAGGCGTAGGGCGGCTGCGATGTGGTACGCCGAGCCCGCCGGCTCGAGCTGCGCCAGCGTCCAAAGCCGCTGCTGCTCGCAGCTGGCTGGGTACTCGCGATCGGCCGTGTGATTGCCAGCGCGCTCCGCAGTCAGGCTCATGGCCCCGCTCCCGCGCCGGAGCCCGCGTGCTCGGTGTCGTTACGCGCGCGCAGCTCCGCGACCACCGAGGCCAGCGTGGCGACCGTGCTGGCTTCGAACAGGTGCCTGGGCGGCAGGTCCAGTCCCAGCTCCGTGCGGATCCGGGCCGCGATCCGCATTGCCGAAAGCGAGTGCCCGCCGAGCGCGAAGAAGTCGTCGAATACGCCCACATCGGAAACCTCGAGCACATCGGCCCAGAGCGCGGCCAGCACGCGTTCGGTTTCGTTGCGGGGCGCCACGCGCGCCGGGCTCGTGCCCGACGTGGCCCGCTCCTGCCGCGCGCGCTCGAAGAGCACTCGGGTGTCGAGCTTGCCGTTGAACGTGAGAGGAAGCGCCTGCAGCACTAGACACTGGCTCGGCAGCATGTACTGCGGCAGCTGCTCCCGCAAAAAGGCCCGCACGCCTTCAACCGCGAGCTCATCCGCATCAGCGACCAGGCATGCAACCAGGCGTGCATCGTCCGGGCAGCGGCTTGATCCCTCACCAGCGTCGAGCAACACCACGGCATCCCGCACCTGCGGATGCGCGCGCAGCACGCTTGCGATCTCGCCTGGCTCGATGCGATAGCCGCGCAGCTTCACCTGGCTATCGATGCGGCCGAGGTACTCCAGGCTGCCGTCGCTTCGGATCCGTCCCAAGTCACCGCTTCGGTACAGACGAGCGCCGGGCGCTCCGAAACGATTCGGGACGAAACGTTCCGCTGTCAAACCCGAATGCCCGACGTAGCCGCGCCCTACACCCGCGCCTCCGATGCACAGCTCACCGGCGACGCCTTCCGGCAACGGGTTTCCCAACGGGTCCAAAACGTACACCTCGAGATCGGCCAGCGGCTTGCCGATCCAATTGGGACCATCAGCTGCCGCAAGCCGCGGGGTGATCTCGGCGCAGGTGACATGGACCGTGGTTTCGGTGATGCCGTACATGTTGAACAGTCTGGGTCCTGCGCGGCCGAACACTTCGAACCAGGGCTCGAGCCGCCGGACATCCAGTGCCTCGCCGCCGAGCACGACCGTGCCGAGCTTGAGCCCTGCTTCGGGTTGCTCCAAGCTCGACACATGCGCGCAAAGCGCATGGAACGCCGAAGGGGTCTGACTGAGCACGGTTACGCCGCGCTCGACCAGCAGCTTGTACAAGGCCGCCGGGTCGCGGCTTACTTCGTACGGCACCACCTCGAGCGTCCCGCCGTACAGCAGGGCGCCCCAGAGCTCCCACACCGAAAAATCGAAGGCGTGCGAATGAAACAGCGTCCACACGTCGTGCTCCCCGAACCGGAACAGCCCCCTGGTTGCCTCGAAAAGGCGGAGCACTTGTGCATCGCTGATCCCCACACCCTTCGGCCTGCCTGTCGAGCCCGAGGTGTAGATCACGTACGCTAGCCCCTGCGGGTTGCGCTCGAGCGGCGGCGGCTGCGTGCTGTGCGGGGGCTCGGCGAGGAGCTCGTCAAGGGCCAGCGCCCCCACCGAAGCTCTCAAGCCGGCGTCCACTTCTCCCAGCACCCACTCGACCTGGGCGTCGGCCAACAAGATGCGCTGGCGCGCTTCGGGCAACCCGGGTTCCAGCGGCATGTAGCACGCACCGGCTTTGAGGATGCCCAGCAGGCCGATGACCGACTCGAGCGAGCGCTCCAGGCACAGGCCGATTCGCACCTCCGCGCCCACGCCACGGGCAACGAGCGCCTGCGCGACGCGGCTCGCCGACACGTCAAGCTCGCCATAGCTCAGCTCGCGTTGCCCGCAGCGCACGGCCGTCTGGTCAGGGCTGCGACGCACCTGCTGCGCGAACTGTTCCAGCAATCCAGGTTGAACCGCGTGCCGTGCAAGCTGCTGCCTGGCTGCCTGCTTGCCGCCGGTAGCCAGCTGCACTGTACCGAGGCGTGCGTTGTCGTGCAGCCGCGGCAGATCGAGCAAGAGCGCCCTGTACAGCTCCAGCACCCGGGCCGCACGCTTGCCCGTGTAACGCGCGCTGTCGTACTGGAGCTCGAGCCGCAACTCGGCGCCCGGCAGGACCACCAGCGTCAGACCGTAGTGGCTCGGATCCCGGCGGGATACGCCGAGTAGCTGCAAGCCTGCACGAGCCTGGGTTAGTGCAGCGTCGACAGGGTAGTTCTCGAACACGAACAGGCTATCGAAAAGCGCTTCGCCGGCGTTGCCGTTGCCGTTGGCCCGCTCGCGCTGCTGGACCCGCTCCTGAATGCTCGCGAGCGAGCTGTACTCGTACTCGCGAAGCTCGCTGTTGTGCGCCTGAAGCTCCGCAAGCCATTGGCAAACGGTTTGCTCCGGCGGACAGGAGACTCGCATGGGCAGGCTGTTGATGAAGAGCCCCAGCATGTGCTCGACGCCTGCGAGCGTCGCGGGCCGCCCAGACACGGTCACTCCGAACGTGACCGTGCGTTCGCCGCTCATGCGTGCCAAGAGCAATGCCCACGCCCCTTGGCACACGCTGCCCAGCGTGAGCTGGTGCGTGCCCGCCCAGCGCCGAAGCTCGGCGCATTGGCCCCTGCCTACTTCGAGCACCACCTGTTCAGTCGCGGCGCCAGAGCGCCGGGGCGAACCGAACGCAGGATCGGCATCCTGGAAAGGCAGCGCCGTGGGGTGTTCGAACTGTGCCAGGCTGCTATCCCAGAACGCGCGCGCTGCTTCGTGGTCCTGCTTGGCCAACCAGGCGATGTAGTCACGGTAAGGAGCAACGGTGCCGGGACGGACCGGGCGGCCGCGCCTATGGCTCTCGTAGAGCTCCAGCCACTCCGCCAGCAGGCGCGAGGAGCACCAGCCATCCAGCAGCACGTGATGGCGACTCCACAAGATGCGCTGCCGATCCGCGCCACACTCGGCGACCAGCACACGCCACAGGGGAGCCCGGGTCAGATCGTAGCCGGCCTCGCGGTCCTGCTCGAGCAAGCGGCTCCAGGACTGCTCCTGCTCCGCCGGGTCCAAGTGCGACAGATCGCGCCGTTCGACCTGCACCGGCACGTGCCGGTACACGACCTGGACCGGCCAAGGCAGCTCGCTCGCCCGTTCCGCGCTTCGAGCAAGCCGCCAAACGAAGCCGGTACGCAGGATGGGGTGCCGGTCCATCAACGCCTGCCACGCGTGCTCCAGCGCACGCGGACCAAGGCCTTGCACCCGTAAGCTCAGCTGATTGATGTAGTCGCTCGGACGGGTGAGGCTGTGCGCCAAAAGCCCCTCCTGCATAGGTGAGCAGCGATACAGATCCTCGACCTCGTGCGCCGCAAGCGCCAGCGAGTCGAGCTGGGATTGGGTCAACCCCGAAAGTACCAGCGCTTCCGCGTCGAGCTTCGCCGTCGGCCGATCGCAGGGGGCGGCGAGCCGTTGCAGCAACTTCCGGAGCGCCAACTCGCACGCGCCGGCAAGCTGCTCGATGGTCTGTTGGCGATGAAGCTCTGGATCGTAGATCCAATCCAGGCGGAGCCCATCGTCTTCGACGCGCACGGTGAGCTCGAGCGGCTGCGAGCGCAGGCTCTGTGGATCGCGCATTCCGCGAACCGACTCGGCTGCGCGTGCGAACAGACCCTGCGGTTCGACGCCGAGCCCGATGCGACCCAGGTTGTTGAAGCCGATTTGGGGCGCCGGCAGCGCTCGCAAGCGCCGCAGCGGCTCGCTGTCGGCGGAGCGCAGGTAGCGTAGCAGGCCGTAGCCGATTCCCTGATGCGGCAGTGCGCGACGCTGCGCGTGCACACTCGCCAGCACGTGCTCGGGGTCGAGCTCGCCAGCCAGATCGAGACGCAACGGGTAGCGCGAGGTAAACCAACCGACCGAGGACGAGAGATCGAGCGCCAGCCGCGGGTGCCCGCGGCCGTGCGCCTCGCACTCGATCACTACCTGCGATAGACCCCACGACTTGCCGAGCGAAACGGCGACCGCGGCAAGCAGGATGTCGTCCACCTCGACCCGATAGGCGGCCGGCGCTCGCTGCCACAGAGCCCGCGTCAGGCTCGCCGGAAGCGTGCGTTGAAGCCCCACGGCCCGATCACAGGTAAAGCCGCCCGCGGGCTCGCCATCTCGCGGAAGCTCTTGCCCGGTTGCGCGCAGCCAATACGGCAGTTGCTCCAGCAGCTCGGGAGCCGCGGCCGCCTGCGCCAGCGCAGCAGCCCAGCGCAGATAGGAGGTCGCAGCGTCAGGCAGGTTCTGACCGGAGCAGAGGGCGCCGAGCTCCGACAGCAGCACCTGCCAGGACACGACGTCTACGGCCAGATGATGCGCAAAGAGCAACAGGCGCGCGGCACGACCCGTCCCGCAGTCGAACCAGACCGCGCCGAAGAGCGGACCGCGTTCGAGATCGAGGCTGTGCTGCGCCCTTTCCGAAAACGACTCGATGGCCGTACCCTGCTCCACCTCGGGCAGGTGGGACAGATCGACGAGCTGCACCGCCACCGGCTCGCTCGCGCTGGCGGCCCGCTGCTTCCAGCCGAGCTCGCAATCGTGCTCGAAACGCAGCCGCAGCGCGGGGTGACGCCGGTACAACTGCTGAACGGCGCGGACTACGGTCTTGGGCTGTAGGCGGCCGGCCACGCGCAGGATCAAGGCCTGATTCCAGCGGTTCGGGTTCGGGTGCCGGGCCTCGAAGAAGCGTTGCTGGATGGGCGTCAGCGCAAAAGCTCTCGAGCCGTCGAGCTCGGCGCCGTCTCCCGAGAGCCGCGCCTGGGCTGCGCCGGACCCGACCGCTTGGCTTGCCTCGATCCGTTCCGCAAGACGAGCGATCGTCCGCGCTTCGAACACATCCTTGGGCGTGAAGCACAACCCGCGGCGGCGCGCGCGCGCCACGATCTGCAGACTCTGTATCGAGTCGCCGCCCAGCTCGAAGAAACTGGCGTGAACTCCGATGTCCTCACGCCCGAGCACCGCGGCCCAAAGCTCTGCCAGCACGGCTTCGGTCTCGCCGCGGGGCGCGGTGAACGACGCAGCCTGCAGGCGCGGGCTTGGCAGCGCCCCGTAGTCCAGCTTGCCGTTGTGCGTCAGCGGCCAGGTGTCGAGCTGGACGAAGTGCGCCGGCACCATGGCGTCGGGCAGCCGCTCGGCAAGTCGGGCCCGCAGCGTGCTCTCGCTCGCGCGCAGCGTGCCTTTCGCGAGGCAGTACGCCACGAGCTGCGCCTCACCGTCGATCAACACGGCCTTGACCGCGGCATCGCGCAGCTCGGGAGCCCGTCGCAGCAGGGTCTCGATCTCGCATGGCTCGATACGATGGCCACGCAGCTTGAGCTGGCGGTCGGTACGACCCAGAAACTCCATGCGCCCGTCGCGCCGGCGACGGACACGATCGCCGGTTCGGTACAGCCGCGTCCCTGGATACGTCCCAGCCGGGTCCGGCACGAACCGCTCCGCGGTCAACGCGGGCCTGTCCAGATACCCGAGGGCCAGCCCCGGACCACCGAGGTACAGCTCCCCGGCGGCACCCTCGGGGAGCGTACGCCCATGCCGATCGGCCACCGTCGCGTACATGCGTGGCAGCGGCCGGCCGATGGCCGGCGCGAGCGAGATCCCGCGCTCGGATTCGGAGCGCGGCAACACAGGCTCGAGCAGCGCTCCGATCGTTGCCTCGGTCGGGCCGTAGTGGTTGCTGACCCGGCAACCCGGGGCGTGTTCGGAGACAAGCACATCAAGCTTGTCTACCAGCTCCGAAGTAAGCGCTTCCCCTCCCAGAATCAGGTGCCGCCTGGGCAGCACCGTACCCGGCTCCGGGGCATCGAGCAGGATCTGCAGCTGCGACGCGGTCAGCTTGAGGACGTCGAGCGCGTGCTCGCGCTGATAGGCACCAAAAGCCCCCCCGTCGAGCGCCACCTCGGGTGCCAGCACGTGCAGCGTGCCACCGAAACCAAGGCTGCCGAAGGTCGCGGTGTGTCCAAGATCCGAGGCGAACGAGGACATGAGCCCGAAGCTGAGACCAGGTTGGAAGCCTAGCGTTTCACCGACGGCCTCCACGTAGTGCAGAAGCGCCGCATGGCTCACCGCCACGCCCTTGGGCCGACCGCTCGAACCCGAGGTGTAGATGACATAGGCTATTTCTTCGCCCGTTGGCTCGCATGTAGCCGGCAGCGGCGCCGGGCCGGCAGGCTGCTGCAAGCCCTCCTCGGCTACGCCGCCCAACACCATGACTTCGATGCACCCGTGGCCGTCCACGAGCGACCGACTTGGCTCGTCCACCAGGACCGCGCTCGCCTGGCTATCCTCGAGCACCCAGCTTCTGCGGGCCGCCGGCCAATCGCGATCGATCGGAACATAGCTCGCGCCCGCGCGCAACGCGCCCAAGAGGGCGGCCACGCCCTGCCAGCCACGGGTGCAGATGGCGATGCGGCGCTCGGCGGAGGCGCGGGCTGCAAAGTGGCCCAACAGACGTTGCGCCACGGCCGAAGAACGGCGCTCAAGCTCGGAGTAGCTCAGCGAAACCTCCCCGCTGACGAGCGCGGTGGCGTCGGGCCGCTTCGTGACGTTCCCCGTGAAACGGCGGACAATACTGGCTGCCTGCCGGCTCGGCCGCGGGACGGGAGACACGCGACCGCTCGGAGCGCCGGCGAGCGAGGGCAACGCGCCCAGCGCGGGGCCGGGCAGCCCGCGTGGCACCTCGGCAAAAGCGTTCAAGATCGTAGTCAGCTCGACCAAGAGCCGCCCGGCGTCCTGCAACTCGATCTCGGACTTGGCATGGGCCAGCATCAACTCGAGCCGGGGCCCGGGCGCGGCAACGAGGGTCAACGGATAGTTGTTGCGCTCCGCCGAACGCAAGCGCGCCGCGCTGTCGAGCGGCAACTGCAACGGGCACACGCGCAGGGGCTGTGGACCCTTGCTCACGAGGGCGCGGGAAGGATAGTTCTCGAATACGACGATGCTCTCGAACAGCGGTGCGGGCTGCTCCCCGCGAGTGCCCGGCGCTCTGCAGTGCTGCAGCTCGCTAAGCCCCACATGCCCGAACTGCCTGAGCTCGAGGTTTTGCTGCTGCAGGCTACGCAGCCAGGGCACCAGCCGTCGCCAAGGCTCACTGCGGATGCGCAATGGCAGCGTGTTCAAGCAAGGACCCACGACGAGCTCGGCGTCCTCGAGCTCGGCGGCTCGGCCGGAAACGGTGACACCAAACACCACCTCATCCTGGGCAGCGTGGCGGGCGAGCAACTGAGCCCACGCTCCCTGCACCAGGGTATTGAGGGTGAGCCCGCTCGCGCGCGCGAAGGTCTGCAACCGCTCGGTCTGGGTCTGGTCGAGCACCAGCAGGGCCTCGGCGAAGCCCGCTTTGGCAGCGGGGAGGTGATTCGGCGCGCTCGTGCGGCGCAGCGGCAAGGGGGTGGGCTCGCCAAAACCCCGCAGGCGTTGCTTCCAGTGGCGCTCCGCCGCTGCTTGCGGTTGGGCCGCAAGCCAGGCGATCAAGCGCTTGTACGGCACCGCAGGCGCGAGGTCCGGTGGCCTGCCCGAGCGGCCGGATTCGTAGAGCTCGAGCAATTCCGAAATCAGAAGCGGCAGACACCAACCATCGAGAATCAAGTGCTCATGGCTGAAGACACACAGATGCCACTCGGGTAGCCGCAGCAGCGTGATGCGAAACAGGGGCGCCTTTCCAAGATCGAGCCCGCGCGCATGGTCCCGCTCGAAGAATTCCTCGAGTCGTTCAGCGAGCTTGGGCTCCGAGGCATTGCGCCAGTCCCGGTACTCCCAGCGCAGCGTGACGGTTCCCCGCGGCTGTACGACCTGCAGCGGTTCCTCCACGCCTTGCCAGACGAAGAACGTACGCAGCGCTGGATGGCGATCGATCAGCTGTTGCCACGCAGTGCGGAAGCGCTCCCTGTCCAACAAGCCGTCGATACGCAAACGGGCCTGCACGAAATACGTGCGCGACCCTTCGCTGTAGAGCCGATGAAAGAGCATGCCGCGCTGAAGTGGCGACAAGGCGTAGATGTCTTCGACCGTTTCGGCAGCCGCCATCGCTATTCGGCCTCCAGATGCGTCAAGATGGCGTCGAGGCCGGCTTGGTCGAGGCCTCGCGCGAGCTCGAAATCCGACGGCGTGTAACGGGCACGCCCTCGCCCGGCACAGTGCATCGTGATCACGCGCAGTTGCTCGAGGTACTCGACGCCCAGCTCCTGAACCGTCTGCTCGGACAGGCTTGCGCTGTGCGCCACGTGGATCAGCAGCTCGTCCCCGACCAGGCTCAGGTTGAGGTCGAGCGCGTAGGCCCGCTCGTTCTCCGGCGCCTGCTGCGGGCCCGGCGACCGTTGCTCCGGAGCGCCAAGCAGGCGCGAGCTCCCGCGCAGGCTCGCATCCAGCCGCCCCAGGTAGTTGAAGCTGACCTGCGCGGCGGGTAGCTCGCGCAGCGCATGGCGAGCCCTCTCGTCGCCCAGATAGCGCAAGACCCCAAAACCGAGCCCCCGCGCCGGCAACGCGCGCAGCGCCTCCTTGATCTCTTCGATTTGACGATCCAGCTCCTCTTGCACCGGACGCAGCAAGACAGGAAAAAGGGTGGTGAACCAGCCCACCGTCCGGCTCAAATCGACGCCATCGAGCAGATCCTCCCGCCCGTGACCCTCCATGTCGACCCGCAGCCACTCGGCGCTCGACAACCGGCCCAGCGATCGCGCCAGCGCCACCAACAACAGATCTTCCACTCGCGTGTGGTAAGCCTGGCCTGCGTCGCGCAGCAGCTGGCGCGTTGTCGCAGCATCCAGGCTCAGCAGAAGCTCGGCGCGATCTGCTTCGCGTGTCGAGGCCGCGGGCCGATCCAGTTCGAGCGAGCCAACACGCGGCCACGGCAGCGCCAGCCAGAAACCGAGCTCGGCGCGCAGTGAATCGCTCCGGGCATAGGTTGCGAGCGCTTGGCCAAAACGACGGTAGCTGCTGGTGCTCGGAGGCAAGTCGATCACGCCACCCTCCTCGAGCTGGCGATACGCCTTGTCCAGATCTTCAAGCAAAATGCGCCAAGAAACTGCATCTACCAGCAGGTGATGGATTACCAGCAGCAGCCGATCGGGCTCCGGGCTGCACCTGAAGTAGAGCGCACGGCAAACCGGTCCTTTGGCTAGCTCGAGGCAGCGCTGCGCCTGCGCGGCATGGCGTTGCAGCTCGGCTGCACGTGCGTCGAGAGACCATGGACGCAGGTCTATGGTCGCAAGCGGCCAATCGGCATCGTTTGCTGCGACGTAGGCCTGCCTGGCAAGACCGGTATCGTAACGCAAGCGAAACGCATGGTGGTGGCGTGCCACGGAACGCAAGCTTGCCTCGAGCGTGTCGATACCTCGACTCGACGCGAGCTCCAACAACACGGATTGATTGAAATGCTCGGCACGGGCCAGCCTGCGCTCGAAAAACCAGTGTTGAATAGGGGCCAGCGGCACGTCCCCGGCGGGTTCTTCGCCCGCGCTTGCTGCCTGTGCGCGATCACCCTGCGCCGGATTGGAGGCTGCCAGTCGTTTGGCCAACAAAGCCAGCTTGGGGTGCTCGAAGAGCTCGCGCGGGCTGAGCTCGAGGCCATGCTGGCGCGCGCGAGCCGCGACCTGCATGCTCGAGATGGAGTCCCCGCCCAGCGCAAAAAAATCGTCGTCACGGGACACCTGCTCCACGCGCAAGACGGCTCGCCAGATCTCCGCCAGCTGCCGCTCCAGGGGCGTCCAGGCACAAGCACGTGCCGCCGGCCGCTCCGGAGTCCGGGTCATGCCGCTCACCCGCGGCAACGCGTCGCGATCCAGTTTTCCGTTGGGTGTTAGCGGGAGCTCCGAAAGCCGGGCGTACGCGCTCGGAATCATGTACGCCGGTAGCCTATGAGCCAGCTCGCGGCTGATTCGCATCGTGTCGAGCGCCGTGTCGAGCGCTGTGTCGAGCGCTGAATCGGCATCTGCGCCGACCAGGTAAGCCACCAGCTGATCGCCCGCTTCCTCACCCTCCCGGACATCCCGCGGCTGCAGCCGCGCCACTGCCGCGTGCACGCCAGGGCAGCGACGCAGCTCGGCCTCGATCTCAGCCAGCTCTATGCGCAAGCCGCGCAATTTGACCTGGTTGTCCGCGCGTCCCAGGTAAAGCAAGTCACCTGCGTCATCGCGGCAGCCTCGATCCCCGCTTCGATAGAGCCTTGCACCAGGCGCCGCCGAACAGGGATCGGGAACGAAGCGCTCGGCGGTCAGCCCCGGCCGTCCTACGTAGCCCCGAGCGACGCCCGTACCGGCCACACACAGCTCTCCTCGCACACCATCCGGCAGCGGATGCAAGTGCGGATCCAGCACACGGCAGGCCATCCCGGGTAATGCCGTGCCTATGCTCCGCCGAGCCGAAGCCGCATCGCCTGCAGCAAGCGGACAGTGGGTGACGTGAACCGTGGTCTCCGTGATTCCAAACATGTTGGCGAGCCGTGGACCTCGCCCGCCGAAACGCGCGAACCAAGCTGTGAGCCGTGACGAATCCAGGGCCTCGCCACCGAACACCACACAGCGCAGCGCAGGCAGCGTAGTGGTCGAGGCAAGGAGCTGGGCAGCCAGCGGGTAGAAGGCCGACGGAGTCTGGCTAAGGACCGTCACGCCTTCATCCAGCAACAGATCGGCAAAAGCACGCGGATCTCGGCTCACCCAATGCGGCACGACCACCGCGCTGCCACCGTGCAGCAACGCGCCCCACAGCTCCCAAACCGAGAAATCAAAAGCGTAGGAGTGAAACAGGCTCCAGACGTCCTTGCAGGAGAACTCGAAGCGTTGCGCGCAGGCCGCGAAGAGCTTGCTCACGTTGCCGTGCGTAACCCCCACACCCTTCGGCGTTCCGGTGGAGCCGGAAGTATAGATGACGTACGCAAGCTGCTCGGGATGGCGCGCCAGCGCAAGGTCCTCGCTGCACTGGCGTGCGACTGCCTCGCGTGCCTCATCGACAGCGACGATCGAGCACCGTGTCACGGGCGGAACCTGAACTGCGCCATGCGTGAGCACGAGATCTACACCTGCGTCCTCGAGCATGAACGCCAGCCGCTGCGGCGGTAACGCAGGATCCAATGGCACGTAGGCGCCCCCAGCTTTGAGCACACCAAGAATCGCCGCCACCAGTTCGTCCGACCGCTCGAAGCAGAGCCCGACCCGACGCTCGCTCTCGATCCCCCGCTCGCGGAGCAGATGCGCCAGGCGGTTGGCCCGCTGGTTCAGCTCGACGTAGCTGATCGCGTTGCCCTGCCAGCGCAAGGCCGGCGCGTTCGGGTTTTGCTGGACGCTGCGCTCGAACGCCGCCGCCAAATCGCAGGCCGGAGCGAGCTCGGTGGGTTCTTTGGCCGCGCCACGTTCCCGTCGAGCGCCCGCTGCCGAGATGACGCCCGAGGCAACGCGCGCTTTCGTTCCGCCCGTCAAGCCGAGCGACAGCTGACCCAGACGCGCTCGTGGATTATCGACCAGGGCCTTCAGCGCGGCTCCGAAGCCGGCTAGCAGCCGCCGCACAAATCGCGCCCGATACCGGTCGCTACGGTAGCCAAGCTCCGCATGCAGCCTGCTGCCGGGAGTCACGACGAGGGTCAACGGGTAGTGGGTCGCACCACGGTGGGTGATTTCGGCCAGGCGCAAGCCCGCCTGCTCTCGCTCCAACACGCCTTGGCGCGGATAGTTTTCGAAGGCGAATAACGAATCGAACAGTGGCGTGCCCGTTCCGAGCCAGCGTTGAAGCTCGATCAGCCCGACGAACCCATGTCCCAGCACCTCGATCTCGCTGCGCTGCAGCTGCTTCAGCCACTGTGCAACCGTGGCCTCGGCCGGCAGCGACACCGCGAATGGCACCGTGTTGATCAACAGCCCCACTGCGGATTCCACATGTGGAATGTCGGCCTCACGCCCGGAGCCGACCAATCCGAAGCAGACACGATCGGAGCCCAGAAAGCGACCGAGCACCAAAGCCCAAGCCGCGTGCAACCAGGTGCTTGTTGCAACGCGCAGCTCTCGCCCTCGGGCTGCAAGCGTCTCGGTCAGCTCCAGGCCGAGATCGACGGTCTCGCGTTCCACCGCGGCCGGCCGGCCTGGCGTGTGCCCGGCGTCACGCGCATCACGCAACGCGGTTCGCTCCGGCAACGCGGTTCGCTCCGGCAACGCGGTTCGCTCCGGCGACGCGGTTCGCTCCGGCAACGCGGTGGCATCACGCAATCGAGGGACCTGCACGAAGTCTGCCAGGTACCGGGTCCAAAACCGTTGCGCGAGCGTCCGATCTTGGCGCTCGAGCCATCCCAGGTAGCGTCGAAACGGTACCGGCTTCGGCAGACTTGGAGCGGTCGCGCGTTTGACGGCGCCGTAGATGACCAGAAGCTCCCGCACCAGCAGCGCGCTGCTCCAGCCGTCGAGCAACGCGTGTGGATAGGTCCATACCAACAAGGCATGGTCCGCTGCTCGCTGCAGCAGGACGAAACGCATCAGCGGCGCGACAGCATAGTCGAATGGTCGGGCGCGCTCGGCTTCGAGCCAGCGAGCAAGCTCCTGCTCACCGCTCGCACAAGCGTCGACCCGCAGCTCGAACGGAAGTCGAGACCGCGCGGGCTCCACCACGTGCGCCTGCAAGACTTCGGGATCGGAGACATCGAACGCCGTGCGCAACGCCTCGTGTCGTTCGAGCAGACAGCGCAAGGCAGCCCGCAGCGCATCGGGATCGCACGGCCCGCGCAGATCGAGCCGAACTTGTTCGACATAGAACGGCTCGGCGCGTTCGCCTTGGGGCTCGAAGAGCGTGTGGAACAGCAGGCCCTGCTGAAGCGGGCTGAGCCCGTGCCCGTGCTTGCTGCCGGCCGGATCGGTCGGATCCGGCCCCGGGGTAGCGTCCCCCGCAGGCTGCCCGCCCGCGTCGCCGGCACGCCCGCGACGGTCAGCCTCGATCGCGTTCGCGAGGCTTGCCACGGTCTGGGTGTCAAAAAGCTGGCGCGCGTGTATTTCGATGCCGCGTTCGCGCAGCGCGCTGACCACCAGGATCGCAAGCACGGAGTCGCCGCCCAGCTCGAAGAAGTTGTCGTGCACGCCCACGCGCGGCAGCGCCAGTTTTTGCTCCCAGACGCCGGCGAGCTCGCATTCCAAGGCAGTCGTGGGCGCCCGATAGCGGGCGCTCGCCGTCATCGCCTCGGGGGCCGGCAAAGCGCGCCGGTCGAGCTTGCCGTTCGGGCCCAGAGGCTGGGACGCGAGCGCGAGCCAGGCACTCGGCAGCGAATGTGCGGGAAGCCGCTCCGCGAGCTCCAGCTTCAGCTCAGCCAGGTGCTGGGCGATCCGCTGGTGCCGCAAAGGCTCGTTCGTCAAGGCGGCGGCGTCGAACGTGCCCGGCCCCGCGGCGCTCGGACGCAGCGGAGAAGCACGCAGGGGCGAGTCCAAACGCCGC
Organism: Pseudomonadota bacterium; assembly: GCA_022361155.1. Classification (NCBI taxonomy): domain Bacteria; kingdom Pseudomonadati; phylum Pseudomonadota; species Pseudomonadota bacterium. The sequence goes on along the minus strand of JAKSBK010000148.1, from coordinate 30,075 downwards.
AGCACCGCGTCGAACCTGCCTGGCTGGCCATCCGCCGGCTGCAGCAACTGTGCATGGTAGCCCTTGCGTGATGCGAGCCGCCAGAGCGCATCGGGATCCACTGCATCGCCCTCGTACGCGGCAAGCGAAGACGAGAGCTCCGCCACCGTCGTCGCGGAAAGCGCCCCGGCATCCAGGTTCCGCAGCCGCTCGCGCGCCGCGAGCGCGCGCCCCACCCTCGCCGAAGCCAGACCGCCGAGCGCCAACCATTCGGGCGCCTCGCGTTCGAGCCGTCGCTCGAGCTCCGCCAGCGATCCGATCGTGTTCCAGGGCTCGAGCCGCGGCTCGAAGATCGGCGGATGCTCCCCCACGAAGACCACCACATCGTAGCGGTAGCGCGTCAGCTCGTTCTGGCAGCGGCCGCGCTTGAGCCGCACTTCCACGGCCGCCACCCCCGGGTAGCGATCCGCGAGCTGGTGGAAGAAAGCCGCGCCGACCGCCAGCTCCTGCTCGCGCTCTCGAAACTGGCGCGCCCGCACCCGTAAGTCGGCCAGCGAGAGCCCAGGCCGCGCCTGATAAAGCTGCACATCGGTGTGGAACAGCTCGAGCAGCCCGAGATCGCGCACGTCTCCGATGAACAGGTACCCTTGCTTCAAGCTATCGAGAGCTCGCTCAAGCACGCGCTCCAAGTACTGCCGCGACGGGAAATACTGGATCACGGAATTCAGGATCACCCCATCGAGCTGTGTGCCCGCCGGGAGCTGCAAACCCGGAGCCTGATCGGCGGCCGCCCGTTCGAGGCAAAACTCGCCCGTGATCTTGCCTTGACGCCGATCGGAATCGAGCTGCTCTCCGAGCTGCTCGATCGCGCGCTCGGACAGGTCCGTGCCGTGGTAGTAGGCACAGCGGTCCGCAAGTCTCGAGCATAGAAGGCCAATCCCGCACCCGATCTCCCACACGCGACGCGTTCCGAGCGAGCGAATGCGCTTCGCGGTCTCGTCCACCCATTCGCGCATGTCCTGCTGAGGAATGGGACGCTCCGTGAAGCTGCTGTTCCAGCCTGCAAAATTGAAACGCGAGTCCACGCCGGGCTGCTGGTTGCTGCCGGCGTATGTTTGTTCGTAGAGCGCGGCCCAGCGCTCGACGTGCGCGCTTTCCTGCTGCGCCCGGTCCCCGGCGCCCGGCGCATTCCCCTCTTCAAGCACCACATAGGCCGCCAGGCGCTGCTCGGCGTTCGCATCACGGTAGGTCGCAGCCGCGGCGGCCCTGATCCCAGGCAGCGCCTTCAGAGCGGCTTCCAGCTCACCAAGCTCGACGCGGTGGCCTCGTACCTTGACCTGGCGATCCGCTCGACCCACGTACTCGATAGCGCCGCTCGCACGTTGCCGCGCTCGGTCCCCGCTGCGGTACATGCGCGCGCCTGACACACGCGAAAAAGGATCCGGCACAAAGCGCTCCGCGGTCCATGCCGGGCGAGCGACATACCCCCGAGCCAACCCCGTACCTGCAATGCAGAGCTCACCCAAAGCGCCGCTCGGAACCGGCCGTAGCGCTTCGTCCAGCACGTAAACCTGCAGATCGGCAATGGGTTTGCCGATGTCCGGCACGTCGAGCGCCCCGAACGCGACCTCGCCCGCCGTGGTCACCACCGCCGCTTCGGTGGGACCGTAGTGGTTTATGAGCTCGAGCCCTGCCAGCGGAGCATCGCCGGTGACCGGACCCAACCGATCGCCGCCCGTCAGCAGCGCGCGCAGCCTTGCCTGCTTGGGCCAATGGGCTCGGAGCACCAACTCGGCGAGCGGCGTGGGCAAGAACATCAGCGAGATTCGCCGCTCGGCTACCCACCCCAGCAGCTGATCGGGGTCAGCGATCAGTGCGTCCCGTGCAACGTACACGGCTGCGCCCGAGAGCAGGTACGGCCAGAGCTCCCACACCGAAGCGTCGAAGCCGACGCTGGCAACCATGCTGGCGCGATCGAGCGGCGTGACCGCGTAGCGCTTCTGGTGCCAGCGTGCCAAGTTGAGCAGCGCAGCGTGGCTGACCTGGACGCCCTTGGGTACTCCGCTGGAGCCGGAAGTGTAGATCACGTAGGCGAGGCTGCAGCCGATGCTGGTACGGACAGGAGGCTTGCTGGCATCGAAGCCAGCGAGGAGCGCTGCGTCGCGATCCAGGCACAAGGCGCGTACGTGTCGAGGCAAACGCGCAAGCAGCACTTGCCGAGACACCACGGTCTCGATCGATGCGTCGCCGAGCATCCACGAAAGACGCGCCGGCGGGTACGCCGGATCCAGTGGCACGTAGGCGGCGCCTGCCTTGAGCACGCCGAGCTGTGCGACCACCAGATCTGCCGAGCGCGGCAAGCACACGCCGACGCGGCTCTCCGGCCCCACGCCTCGGGCTCGAAGTGCGTGCGCCAGCCGGTTCGCCGCCCTGTCGAGCGCCTGGTAGCTCAGCGTCTGGCTGCCTTCCACCAGCGCCGGCAATCCGGCGCACCGCTGCACTTGCTGCTCGAAGTGCCAGTCGACCGGTTTGTCGGCGTGCTCGAGCACGCACCCCGTGGCATTCCAGCGCGAGACGAGCTCGCGCGCCTCCTGGGCGAACAGGAGCGAAAGCTCGGAAAGCGGCGCCTCCGGGCGCTCGACTACGGCTTCGGCAAGCCGCGCGTAGTGCCCGGCCAGTTGCTCCAGCGTTGCCGGCTCGAACAGCTCGCGGTTGTACTGGAAGCAGGCCGCCAGGCCGTCCGGTGTCTGGGCCATCACGAGCTTCAGATCGAAGTTCTCGACGCGCTCGCCAAGGCGAGCGGAGGCGATTTCGAGCCCACCCCAATTCGTGCGCATGGGGTAGTCGCCGAGCGCAAGCGGCGCCAGCTCCGCCTCCTCCGGCCGCTGAGCGGCCTGCAACGTAAAGGCCACTTGATAGAGCGGCCACAGCTCGGCACTGCGCTCCGGATTCAAGCGTTCCACCAGCTTGGAAAACGGGTAGTGCTGGTGTGCCAGCGCCCCGTTGACGGTTTCGCGCACCGCGTGCAGCAAGTCCCGGAACGACATCTGCACCCGAACCCGCAGGCGCAGAGCCATGGGATTGACGAAGTAACCTACCACGTGGGCAAAGCGCTCGTCCGTGCGCCCGGCGCTTGGAGTACCGACAACGAAATCGTGCTGCCCGGTGTAGCGCTCGAGGAGCGCAGCGAACAGCGCCAATGCGGTGGTGTAGGGCGTCGCAGCGCAGGCTCGACCCAAGCCAAGCAGCTCGGCGCTTGTTTTACGCCCCAGCAGCCTTGTGACACAAGCGCCTCGAAACTCCCGCGACGCCGCGCGGGCTCGGTCCCACGGCAGCGCGAGCACCGGCAGCTCACCCGCGAGCTCCCTGCGCCAGTACTCCCAGTCGCGCGCGCCCTCGGCGGCAAGACGAGCACGCTGCCAGCTCGCGAACTGCGCGTAGTCCGCAGCGAGCTCTGGGAGACAGACTGCAGCGCCCGCTCGTTCGCCGGCGTACAGTGTCTTGAGCTCCTTCAGGAGAACGACCAGCGACCAGAAATCGAGCGCGATGTGGTGCGCAACCAGCAACAGGATGCGGGGCCCGGCGGCCCGGCAGAGCAGACGCACGCGTAGCAAGTCGCCCCGCGTGAGATCGAAGGGCTCCCGAATCAGCTCGGCGACCCGAGCTTCCTGTTGAGCGCCGTTCGTGGCAACAAGCTCGATTCGCTCGAAATCGCAGCTGGCGCGCTGGCATACTTGCGCGCGGGGTTTTCCTGCCTGCTCGACATACCGGGTGCGTAAGGCCGCATGACGGCGCACGAGCGCGTCAAACGAACGGCGCAACGCAGCTTCGTCGACTGCGCCCTCGAGCCCCAAGCGCAAGTGGACGTTGTGGCCGATAGCGCCGGTAGCCCGCCGGTCGACCGCCCAGATCGCTTCTTGCGAGTAGGAAAGTGGATAGTCGCTCGGGTCGCTGTGAACGATTTGTCGCCCGCCCGCGCTGCAGCGCGGCGGAGCCGATTCGCTTACGCCGGAGCGTGCGGCTGTCGATTCGCTCGCGCTGAGGCGCGCTGGTGCCGATTCGCTCGCGCTGAGGCGCGCTGGTGTCGATTCGCTCGCGCTGAGGCGCGAGCGGGGCGGCGCGCTGGCGTGCGCTCCAGGATCGCCGGCTGGTGGGCTCAGCAGCAGGCCGACCAGTTCGCGGAGCGAGCGGTCGCCGAGCACCAGCGGCACATCGACCGGCCGCCCAAGCAGCCTGCCCAGCCGCTGGCACAGCTGTAGCGCGCCGAGCGAGCCCAAGCCAGCTTCAACCGCCGTAACGCTCGGATCCACCTCTCCCGCCGACAGACCCACCAGCTCGGCGAGCTGCACGCAGACGAACTGCAGCAACAAGGCCTCACGCTGCGCGCTCGCGCCGATCTCGAGCATTCGGCGCAAAACGGTGTACTCGTCGGGCCTGTGCTCGTCGGGCCTGTGCTCGTCGGCCGTGTACTCATCGGTCCTGGGCGAGCCATCTGCCCGGGGCCGCGGATGCAACCCGTCTCGCTCGACGACGTCGAGCGAGCCCTCCGACCAGAGCTGTCCGGTGGTGCGCCTGCGCAGTTTACCGCTGGAAGTTCTCGGCAACGCGCCCGGTCGAATCAGCACGATCGCATCCGGCTGTAGCTCGAACGTTTGGCTCAGTGCCCGGCGGATCTTGAAAAAAACCCGTTCGTGGTCCTTGCGTACCTGGGTGCGCTCGAGCTCGCAAACCAGCACCAGCTGTTTGTGGCTTGAATCACCGTACGAGAAGGCCACGCTGGCGTTGGGCCTGATTTCGGGCGCCGCGTCGCAGACGCAGCGCTCGAGGTCCTGCGGGTAGTAGTTGCGCCCGCGGACGATGACCAGATCCTTGCTGCGTCCCGTCAGAAAGACATGACCCTGGTGGACGAAACCCAGGTCGCCGGTACGCAGGTAGGTTCGGCCCGGATCGCCGCTCTGGACCGGAACGTCTGCACGCGCTACCCCAAAGGTCTCCGCCGTCGCCTCGGGATTCTTCCAGTACCCGGAGCATACGTTCGCTCCACGCAGCCAGATCTCTCCGATGCGTCCGTCCTCGCAAGCCGTTCGTCGCTCGGGATCCACGATTGCGAGCTCGCCAAACGGCGGCAGCCCGCAGCCCACCAGCTGCCGAATGCTTGAGGTCCGGTTGTTACGGGTGTCAGGAATGCTTGAGGTCCGGTTGTTACGGGTGTCAGGCTTGTGGGAACTGTCAGGGCTATCCGGGTTATCTGGGTTGGCGGGGTTGACGAGGCGAGCCCGGCCTCGCGCCAGTGCCTCGGAGTCGAAACCGGCGGTCAGCGCTTTGGGCGCGTTCTTGCTGCACGAAACGAATACGCACGTCTCGGCCATGCCGTAGCTCGGACATAGCGCGTTGGCCGAGAAACCGTACGGAGCGTAGGCCGCGGCAAAGCGCTCGAGCGTGTCTGCAAATACGGGTTCGGCGCCGTTGTAGGCCAAGCGCCAGCTGCGCAGGTCGAGTCCTTGGCGCTCGGCCGGGTCAATCCCGGATACACAAAGATCGAATGCGAAATTCGGAGCGCCGCTCAGCGCCACCCGGTAGCGCGAGATCGCTCTCAGCCAACGAACCGGACGTTCGATGAAGCGCACTGGCGGAATCAGCACCACCGGTGAGCCGGTGTATACGCCCAGCAGCGCTGCACTGATCAGCCCCATATCGTGGTAGAGCGGTAACCAGGAAACGATCCACGCGCCAGCGGGATGCGCGAACGAAACACGAAGCTCATGCAGGTTGACCGCCAAGCTGGCGTGCGTGACCACAACGCCTTTGGGGCTGGAAGTCGAGCCGGAAGTGTACTGCAGGAACGCGACCGCCTCTGGTGGCGGATCGTTCGGCACCGGCACGCTCTGCTCCGACCGCGGAAGCGTGTTCGACGCCAGCCAGTGCCGGTTGGCAAACATCGGCAGCTCGCTGGTCCGACGCTGGAGTGAATCGCGACGCTTCGCGCTCGTCAGGATCAGGCGTGGGTCGGCACTTGCCACGATCCCGCCCAGCAGCTGCAGCTGCCGCCTGCGCGGTGGATACGCAGGCACCGCGATCGCGCCTGCGTACAGGCAGCCGAAGAACGCAGTCAGGAAATCCAGGCCGTCGTCGTGCAGCAGCAGCACGGTTTCGCCGGCAGCGCCACGCGCTTGCAGCGCACCCGCGATCCGCGCGGCCCCCGTGTCCAGCTGCCGGTAGCTCAGGCGCCGCTGCTCGTTGTCTCCGTCGGCCAGGAGCACATAGGCCGGCAGATCCGGCTCGCGGGCGGCTCTCGCTCGCAGCACCGAAACGATGTTCGCCTGCGGATCGAAGCCCGCTGCCAAAGACAGCCCCCGCCGGTACCCTTGCTCGTCGCCGGTCACGTGATCATCCTGGGGCGCTCAGGCCATTGCCACCAACACGCTGCGCTTGCCCCGAAAAGGCGCCCGGCCATGTGCGACCCGAACGTTATCGACCAGCAGCACGTCACCCTCCTGCCAGGGGAATTCGAAACTGCACATCTCGTAGGCCGCTCGAATCTCCGCTATCGCGCTTTCCTCGAGCGGCTCACCGTCGCCGTAGTAGGCGTTACGCGGCAGATCCTCCGGCGCTACTGACTCCAGCAAGGCTTCGCGAACCTCCGGGTCGAGCTGCGACACGTGAAAGAGGTGCGCTTGATTGAACCACACGGGGTCCCTACTGACTGGATGCGACGCCACGGCCTGACACACCTGCCGGGTCTCGAGCACACCGCCGGGCTTCCACTCGTGCGCCATGTTCATGCGCCTGCAGTAGGCCTCGACGCTGCTGCGCTGCTCGGTAGCGAAAGCTTGCTGCCAGCTCAGATCCAGGCCCGTACCGTAGTTGCGCACGTAGAGCACCTTGCGCTCCTCGAAACGCCGGCGAAGGCCGGGATCGAGCCTCAGGTAGACTTCACGGCTGTCGGCCAGGGTGGTGGCGCCTCCCTGGCCGGCCGCCGTCAGGCAACAAAACCACAGAACCCGGGGCCAGCTGGTGCTGTACGACATCTCGTTGTGCGGCGGGATACGCTGGTGCGCCGGGTACTCGGTCGACGTGTAGATGCGGCCCGTTCTGCGCGTGCGCGGAGTGGATGCGTAGTCGTATTCGAGCAGCTCCGGTGTGACATCCTCGGCTACCCGCTCGAAGTCGCTCTCGGATGCGACCGGGTAGTTGCGAAACAGCACGGCCCCAACCTCGTGCAAGGTCTCGCTCACCATGGCTCGCGCCAGCTGAGAAAGTTCCTCCGCGCTCGCAGCAGCGCCAGCGCGAATCACCGCGAAGGGATGCCGCTCGCAGAGCCTTGCCGTCGAGTCGGACGGCACTGCGGCGCGAAGCGACGCCGGGCGGGGCTCGTAATGCACGTATTCCTTCTTCTTTCCCCCCTGCCCATCCTTCCTGTTCTTACGTGCCTCCGGCTTCCCGGCGCCCGGGGATCACGAGCCCGCCGGATCACAAACCGGGGACTCGTGACCGCACCCGTGCCGGCGGGTGTGCCCGTGCGCGTTGGCTCCGGGCCTCAGTTGAAGGGATTGGCCTGGGCGCAGGCTTGTGCGTCGCTACCGGCGAGCCTCAACGTACCGGCGTTGTTGAGCGGAATCACGGTCCCGCAGTTATCGAAACCGAAGCCTAGGCTTCCATCGCAACGAATGCCTCCCAGGTAGTTGTTGGCGATGCCGCTGTAGCCGTTCGCGGGGTTATCCGCCGTGTAGGTGGCGGAAGGCCCGGTCAGTGGAGGCTTCCAGTCGATCACGAAATCGTTGCCCTGGAACACGCCCGACCCGTCCACGGGGTTGATGCGCATGGCGTATTGGCCACGGAGCGCAGCGCCGGTCTCGGCAAACGCCCTGGCCGGCTTGGTCCCAGTCTTGGAAAACGCGTAGTTGAGATTGAACAAGATCCGATCGATTTGCACGCCCCCGTCGCCGACGAACGTGTGCGTACCCGCGCTGCCCAGAACCTGCAAAACGCGATCGGGCTTCTTGCCGTCGGTGCGTACGATTTGACCGCTGAAGATGGCCTGTTCATCGCTCAGGGGCAGGAACGTCAAGGTCATGAAGGACCCCTTGCCGACGACCGGATCCAGCACCCAACACTTGGTGCCGGCAAGAACGTCTTCGGAGTCTTGCTCTGCTTTGACCGGTGCCGTCCCCACCGCGAATGCTCCGCACACGCCCAGCGCGAGCAAACACGAGAGCCCAGTTATCCATCGCGTCTTGTTGAATTCTCTAGATTGACTGCTCATTCGATTCCTCTCCAGGGCATTTGCCGTCAAAGGCGGTGGCTCCTCACCGGGACACCGCTCCACCACGCAGCCGGCTGCACGCCCCGAAGGAACGCACGAGTCAGCCGCCATGACGGGCGCTGGGCGTTTGCCTGGTCCCGGTACACCGACCGCGGCTCTTGCTGAACACAACACCTGGCAAGTAAGCTCACAGGTGGCTGCGCCAGCCGCGACAATGGGGTGGGGACGAGTGGCCTCTGGCCGCTGCCGCCGGTGCCCGAATGCACGCAGCGTCGCCTTCTTGCTACGCCCGGTACATTGGGTTGTCAAGGCACCTTTTTGTTACGATTTTGCGCCCCATTGCCGGCAAGCGGGCCGCGACGAACCGGAGATCCGTTAGCTCACCCAAACGGCGTTCGGCCAGCGTCTCGAGCTCGGCACCCAGCCGGCGCGCGAGCAGGTCGCTTGCCGGGCTTTGTTGTCTCACCAGAGCCCACAACAGAGCGGCAAGCTCGGTTCCCGAGAGCAGTTTGCGATCTTCGCCCAACATACGCTCGAGCGAGAGGCTACGACCGTGCTGCCGGCGCACACGTTCCAGCCAACGATCGAGGGCACGGGCGCAACGCCGCCAGACGATGGACGATCGCGAGGCTCTCAGCGCGAGAAGCTGGTACAGGCTCGAAGACCAGAGCGTTTCGGCCTGCTCAGCGCTAAGGCCGAGGCAGCGAGCGGCAGCCGCGCGATCAAGGGCGACCGTCAGGACGACGCGCAAGACGTCGGGTGCCGCCAAGCGACGGCAACACGCTTCTTGCCCTTCGAGTCCGGCAGCAGGCTCAACGTGCATGGCGGTTTCGGCAACAGCGGTGGCGTCGCAGCCTCATCGCGTCCCGCTCCCGGAAAGCGTGACCTCTCCCGGTCTCCAGTTGCAGGCCGTGAGCTCTCCCGTTTGGAGGCCGTCGAGCACACGCAGCACTTCTTCGACGTTGCGGCCAACGCTGAGGTAATTGGCACTCGCAAAACGCACGACGCCTTCGGGGTCGCTGATGATCGTGGCGCGAAGCGCAACCCCGGCGCTCGGATGCACGATGTCGAGCGCTTGCGCGAGCTCGGGAGAGATGTGGATGAGCGGGTGGGAAAGCCCCCGCAGCGCCTCGTCGCTTCGCCTCCACGCCAGATGGGCGTATTCGTTGTCGGTGGAACCGCCCACCAGCAGCGCGTCACGCTTGTCGAAAGCGGGCAGGTTCCGGTCGAACTCCACAATCTCGGTTGGACACACGAAGGTGAAGTCCTTGGGGTACGTGTACAGCACCAGCCACTTGCCTGCGACGCTGCGCGTCGTGAAGGTAGAGAACTCCTTGCCCTCTTGCACACCGACGCAAGCCGGGGCCGTGAGCTCCGGCAACTTGGTTCCTGGATTGATCATGGGTTTGCTTCCTTTGTGTTTGCTTTGTTCTGCGGCCAGCCCAGCCAGCAACGCCGGGGCGGAGCGACCGGGGGCCGTTCGATCGTGCGGGGCAGCATGGCCGGGCGGCGACTCATGCCTCGCCCCGGTGCCGTCGGCGAAACGGAACGGCCGCCGGCTGCTCGCTGGCGCTGGTTCGATCGTGCTCGGCAACAGCCTGCCCCAAGGTCGCCAGCAGCTCCGACAGCGCCCGGGGCTCCAGTCGCAGCGTGATGGCGCCCACGTGCAGCTGAATCATGCCGCACTCGCACATGTCCACCGCGGCGACTGCCCCTTGAGCGAGGCGTGTCTGCCGGCAACCATGGCGCATAGGCGGGTGATTGGGTTTGGAGTCGTTGCGTTTCATGCCGGTCTGCTCCTGGTGCGCGCTGGTCGTCGAAACGAGGCCGCAGCCACTTGCGCGGGCGGATCGGCCAATCGGGCCGGAGGACCAATGCGTGCCAGGTCCCGTACTTGGGTGTAGCGATAGCCTGCACCCCGCACGCACTCGATGCTGCTTCCCGCACGACCCAACTTCGCGCGCAGGCGCGTAACATGGGTGTCTACCGTGCGGGTGACCACGTTTCCCCGGATGTCCCAGGCATCGCGCAGCAGCTCGCGACGCGAGCGCACCTGGCCCGGATGGCCGAGCAGTTCCCGCAGCAGCCGAAACTCCGCCGGAGTCAAATGGACCTCGTGCGCGTCCACCCAGGCCCGATAGCCTAGCAGGTCCACCGTAATGGCTCCGGAACGCACGATCTCGGGCCAGCAGGGCGCGCGGCCAGCGTGGGTCGAGCCGGGACCGGTGCCACGACCAGGGATCCGGACGCCACAGCTCGTGCCCTGCGCGGTTGCGCCATGCTCCCCCCGTTGCGGATGGACTTCCCTGCGCTGAACCGCCGCCAAACGAGCCACGCCGGCGCATGGCTGCAAATCCTGCAAGAGCTCGGAGCGGGTCTCGGGCGCGAGCGGTGCGCTTGCGATGTGGTCGCGAGCTCGCAAATGCAGCGCGGCCGCTGATTCGGGGTCATCGAGTGCCCGCGCGATCTCGCGCGTCAGAGCAAAACGCAGGAACTGAACCGGGTGTGCCACCTCTCGCTCGTCCTCGAGCGGTTGTGCCTGAATCTCGGCGTCGCCCACGCGCAGGCTCAACGCGCCCGCGCGGCCGATCTGTAATGCCCGCGACGCGCTCTGGTCTCCGGGTTGGCCGTCGAACATCAGGGTAGCCCGCAGCTCATCTGCACGCGGCACGAGCGGATCGTATTCGTCGATCTGGCGCCGCACGCGCGCCGGGCTCGCATCAGGCGCTATGCGCAGCACCTCCTGGATCTGGAAAAGCACCGTATCTCGATTCTCGAACACCAAGGTGGCGTAGGGCTCGAGCGCCACGCGACGCCGGCGCTTGAGCTCCACCATGCCCTGCAAGAACTGCGGCCTGACCTGCTGGTAGAGCTCGCGCGGCATGACCTCGGCCGGATGCAGCGCCTGCTGCGTGTCTGAAAGCGACATCATCGGAAGCTCCCGCTGCCCGGGCCTGCAAAGGCCATGCGCAGCGAGTAGACGCCGTCGCGGTACCCGAGCACCTGTACGGCCGCGCCGTGACCGTCGGCAGTGCGTAGCGCGAACACCACCTTGCGCGGTGTCACGCGATGCGTGCTCGCATCGTAGTCAAACCACTCGGAGAGCACCGGGTTGAGGCTCTGCGGTGGTGCCGATGGATCGCTCGCAGGACGTTCTTGGTCGGCCTGCCAGCCCGCGGAGGGCAGCATCGCAAGGGCATCGATCATCATCACGTGCGCCTGCGCGGCCCCGCCCTTGCCCGTACCGCTTGTGCCGGAGTTGGTACGCATTTGGGTGCGCCGCAGGGCGAGGTCCCAGAGGTCGCTTTGGGCTGGATCCGCGATCTCGACCTGTCTGGCGTCCCGCAAGCTCAGGTACGTCCAAGCGTCCGGCTTGGAGGCGTCCAGCTCGAGCTCGACGATCTGCACCCGGCGCTCGACCGGAGCCAGCGACAGGCTGTACACGCCGTCCTTCCAGTCCCAGACCCTGAGCTTGGCGTAATGGCCCGCAGCCGTGCGCAGCAAGAAGGTGCGCTCCTTGGGGCTCACTCGATGCGTCGCGACGTCGTAGTCGTACCAGTCCGCGAGAACCGGATTGCTGCTCGCCGGCATGCTGCCCGGGGACGCACCGCCGGCAACTTCATCCACCTCGAACGCGAGCGTCGAGCTTTCGGAGACGTCGGCGAAGGCGAGCATGCTGTCGTCCTCCTTGGCACCACCGAGCCCCGCCCCGCTGGTGCCGGAATTGGTGCGGATGCCGGTGCGCCGCAGGGCCAGATCCCAACCGAGGTCGGTCTCGGGGGTCTTCGGCACCACGAGGCCGTCTTGAACACCGACGTAGACCCACTTCATGCGGTCCGAGGCGTCGACGCGCAGGGCAGCGCTCGGTATCGTAACGGGTGGCATGACCGGCGCGGTCGGCGTGCCCGCGGGCATCGCGGGCGCCCGAGGGGGCTGTCCCGGCACTGCGGGAGCACCCTTTGGGGGCGCGTCGATGGCTGCGAAGCGAAAGCTCAGGTGGCCGGGCGTGCCCGCGCTGTCGTAGTAGTCCTCGAAGCGCAGCTTGTAGAAGCGACCCTGAGTCGAAACCACGGCGTAGGTGACGTCCTCGGGTGTCAACACGTGCGTGGCCGGGTCGTACGCGTACCAGGCACCCGTCCCTTCTGTGTCGACCCCGTTGGTGAAGACGTTGTCGACCTCTTGGTCGCCGTCCGGCCCATCGGGTTGGTCGACGCTCCAGCCCGAGTCGGGAGCCCTTTCGACCTGCTCGAAGCTCTTGCCCACGAGCGCTGCGACTTGAACCCCTCCGGGACCGCTGACTCCACCGTTGCTGAGCACCCGGTAACGCTTGAACGCCAGGTCCCAGCCCGCACTGCCTTCTTCGAGCGCCCTGCGCTGGTCGAGATCGAGGTAGCGCCACAGCATGCGGTCGCTCGCATCGGCGCTCACCACAACGTGGCCGGAGGCTTCCTCCGAAAACGCGAACGCCCCATCGCGACTCGGGTTACTGCCGCCGGGCGTGGTGGCCGGGTCGCCCATGGGATCCTGCGTGGCTTCGAGATCACCCGCACACCCTGCCAGCACGACGGCAGCAGCGACCAGCGCGGTGCGTTCCACCACGATGGTTTGGTGTGGCCTTGGCAACACCGATGTGATCCGATCGCGTGCTCTCGTATGGTGCAGACACATGGGTCTTGCCTCCTTGCCCTCAATAGCGGCCCCGCACCGCCCCATACGCGGTGCGGGGCCTCAGGACAGAGTATCGATCTCCGGCATCGAGAAGATTGTCGATGCCAAAGGCCAACTCGAATTCACGGCCAAAGTGCTTGGCCAGGCGCAGATCGACCTGCGCGAGCACCGGGGCGCGCAGCTGTTCTTCGACGCCATCGTTGTTCTCGTCCTCGTAAAAGACCCGCCCGAGCAGAAGCGCGACACGTACCGAGGCGTCGGATCCCCAGTCCGAGCAACGAAAGCGGGGTGCTGCTGTCAGTCGATGCAGGGGGCGACCTTCGAGGCGGCGGTGCTTGTCGGCATCCCACGTTTGCGTGAGGGTGTGAGCGAGACTCAACGCGAAAACGCCGCCCGGGCGCAACTCGGCGGCCGACTCCACTCCCATGGTCCATGCCGAGCGGAGGTTCTGATAGGAAAAACGCCGACCTGTCGCGCTCGTGTCGAGCATGACCACCGCTATCATGCCGTCGAGGTCATTACGGAAGAGGCTGGTTCGCAGGTCGAGCACGTCGTGAGGCCGCCACGCGACACCTAGATCGACGCCATGACTGCGTTCCGCGCGCAGGTCCGGGTTTCCCGATACGGCATAGCCTGCGGTGGGATTCTCGAAACGCAGCAGCAGCTCCTTGAACGACGGGGCTCGGAAGCCGCGCCCGTACATGGCACGCAGCACCAGCGCCGGGCCGGCGTCCAGCCGCAGTGCGAGCTTGGGAGAAAGCTGGCGGCCGAATTGCGAGTCGGCGTCGAGCCTCAAGCCCGGCACCACGCGCAGCCGCGTCTGGCCCTGGACCAGCACTTGCCACTCATCCTGGCCGAACACCGACAGGCGTACGCGGCGGCCCCGGCTGTCAATACGAGGCGAGTCCAGCTGCTGCGACAGCCCCTCCAGACCAAAGCTCAGCTCATGCACGCCGGATGCCCGCAGATGCAGCAGCTGCGTCGCCTGCGCGAGCCGCTCGCGGTTGTCTTCGTCCTTGTCGAGCGCGCTGCCCTGGCGCTGGTCGAGCAGGTATTGCTCGCGGAACTCGTTATAGCTCACCCTGCTGACAAGGAGCGCCGCGTCCGAGACGCCCAGACGCTGCTCGACACTTGCGACCAGCTGCTCCTGCAACTGCGTGCGATCGAACACGGCAGATCCGGCACCCTCGTCGATCCCGCGCAGCTCGAGCTGCACATAATCCGCCTGCGCGCGAAGCTCGTGCGAGGTGCCGGCATGCAGTCCTACGCGCAGGCCCGCCGACCACTGCCGGCGAGCGCTGCCTCGAGTGGCCTCTACCGCGCCGCTGCGAAACGCACCGGCTCGATGCAGACCCGCCGTTAGCTGGAAGTCGACGCGCCGCGCCGGCCGGCCCCCCACGCGCGACGTGAGATCCAGGCTGCCGTTTTGCCCAACGCTCAGCAGCGCGTCGCCTTCGAGCCCTGCGTGCGGCCTGCGCGTGATGATGTTGATCACACCGCCCAGGGCGTCGGCACCGTAGAGCGCCGAGCTCGGCCCGCGCACGATTTCCACACGTTCGACGTTCTCGACACCGTAGCGCGACAGATCGATCGCCCCCCCGATCCGACCTGGCACACGGTCGCCATTGACCAACACGAGGGTGTATTCCGAGCCCAGCCCGCGCAACAGAAGCGCGCTGCCCCGGTACGATCGCCTGAGCTGCAGGCCGGCGCGTTCCTGCAGCAACTCCCCGACGTTGCGCGTCCCGCTCTGTTCGATGGCGTGCCGGCCGATGACCTCGGTCGCGACGACCGCGTCACGGGCCCGCTCCTCGCGGCGCGAGCCGGTGACGACGATCACCTCGGCGGGCTGCTCCTGCCCATCCTGCGGTGGCGCGCTGCGTTGGGCTGGCTGCTCGTGGTCGCTCCGGGACTGGTCGGATGGTCCCTGGGCAATCGCCCGCTCGGACCTCGCGAGGCCCCCGGCGCCCACCACGGCCATTACCCACGTACAGCACAGGAATCGCCGCCTGAGCGGTGCCCGGCTTCCCGGAAAGGCGTGTGCTGCCGGTATTCCGGCCTGGCTGTGCAGCCCAGGCGGCGACTTGTGTCCCCCGTGTCCCCATGCATCCCCTTGACGCGGCTTGCGACTGGCATGCGCGACTCGGACGGCGCTGCCCGTCCACAGCCGGTCGCGGCTTCGCGCTCTCAACGACTGCTGTGGTAACCGGAGTCTCATGCTTGGGACAAATTTGAAATTGACTTTGATTTTCAATATCGGTGATGTTCTTAGGCCAGCGTGCTGAGCCTGTCAACGAAAAACCGGGATCTGGGCTGTTTTTGGCGCGGACCTGCTTGGCGCCATCGAGCCGGCCGAGGTCATCCACGGGTCCGTCCGGCGTGCTGCCCGGTGCAGGTTCCCCTGCTCGAATCGAATTTGACTTTGATTTTCAAAGTCGTATAACGTGGCGGCGATTACGAATGCCGAGGTCCGGATGCTACCCTTCAGCCGATTCGATCCGTGCAATCGCACACGCCGCAAGCCCTTCAGAAAGGGATCGTCGGTGGCTGCAGCCCTGAAGAGGGATCGCTGGCTGCCGTCGCCTGACCAGGAGGTAGCGCACGGGCCCGGCCACCGGGTTTGCAGGGTCTTGATCCCAGCTTGCACCAGCCTGTTGGCGATGGGCGTGGTGCTCGCCGGCTGTGGCGGCTCGAGCGCGCCGCCGGCGCACGCCGCTTCGACGGCGCGTTCCTCGGCGGCTGCATCCCAGCAGCCACGGCAGCTCCAGTCCCACAATGAAATCAACCCGCTCGCGCCAGCGGCCGACCATGTTCAGGTCTTATTCGGCCTGCTGCCACCCATGCCGGTTGCGGTTACAAGCTTCGGCGCTGCGTCGGATGGGCAGCACGTCTATGTGCTGGGCGGCTACGCGGGGGTGCCGCACCGGTATTCCCGGGAAGGCCAATCTCGCTCGCTGTGGCGCGTTGCTTTCGGGACAACCGCTGCCCTCGGGAAAACCGCCCTCGATGGGGGTCGCCACTGGGAGGAAATCTCACGGCTCGCTGCAGGTGGCGTCCAGAGCGCAGCGCTGGTCGCCCACGCGGGGCGCATCTGCGCCTTCGGCGGGCTGCGCATCCACAATCGGCGGGGTGATCCAACTCACATGGCGTCGCTGAATGAGAGCACCTGTTTCGATCCGCAACGCGGGCGATGGAATCGATTGCCGCCGTTGCCGGCCGCGCGCTCGTCCCACGGCGCCGCATTGCTCGGCCACGACGTGTACCTGGCAGGCGGCTGGCGTCTTTCGGGAGGGCCGCGCGAGGCTCGATGGCATGACGCTTTGCTGGCGCTCGACCTTGCAAGACCCGGGGCGACCTGGCGCGAGATCCCCGCGCCGTTCAAGTGCCGGGCTCTAGGAGTCGCGGCCGCAGCTGGCCGGATCGTCGCGATCGGAGGCATCACGCCCGAGCGCAGGCTCTCGCGCGAAGTGCACGTCTTCGACCCCCAAACGGGCGCTTGGGGACAGGGACCGGAGTTTCCGGGCAAGGCCTTCGGGCTATCGGCGTATGGAATTGGCGACCGAGTGTACGCGTCGGCGCGCGGGGGCACGCTCTATGCCTGGCGCGTTGGCACGGCTCGCTGGCGGCCCGCAGGCAAGCTCGCGTTCCCCCGCTTCTTCCACCAGCTGGTGCCGGGCTCCGAAGGCGAGTTGCTCGCCATTGGTGGCATAAGCGGCATGCACACCTCCGGCCGCACGCGCCATGTGGAGCGGCTGCCCGTCGATTCCGCCGTGCCATCGGATGGGGGCAGCGCAGACGCACGCAAGCTAGACGAGACGGAAGCCAGCCGAGGTCTCGAGCCCGGCCATTTTTGGTCCTGGAGCATGGACTACCCCGGCGTTGCCAAGAACCGCCAGGCGATCTTCGTCAAGGGCGATTTCGTGTACTTCGTTGGGGGCAACAACACCCTGGAGCAGCACGCCTTTGAACCGTCGAATTTCGTGGCACAGGGCTGGCGCCTGCATCTCCCCTCGCTACGCTGGCAGCGCGTCGCCGATTATCCGCATGCTCGGCAGAGCATGCGCACCAATGCAGGCTCGGATCACGCCGTGGTGATGGGCGGTTTTGGCCACGATGGCTCGGCGGCGGTATCCCACGCGGACGCGTACGCGTTCGACTTCAAGACGGAGCGCTGGAGCCGCCGGCCAGGCCTGCCCCGCGGGCGCACCCAGTTCGGGATCGCCGAGCACGGCGAGCGGACCTGGATCTTCGGCGGTCTGAACTACGACCCGGCACGCAAGGGGATGCAAGCCTTCGACCATGTCACGAGCATCCTCAGCGCCCCCACGGACCAGGCGAGCGAGCCTTTCGTGACGCAGCGTGTGCGCATGCCGGGACCGCGCCGCGCCTTCGCCGCTGCCACGTTGAACGGGCGCTACTACATCATCGGTGGCATGCGCGAAGGCTTCCAGCTCGTCGGCGACTGCCTGGTGTTCGACTTCGCCCAGCAGCGCTTCGCCCCGCTGAGCTGTCCCTCTCGGCCTCGCTTGTCAGGACATCTGCTCGCGCTTCGGGAGCGACTGTACTTGATCGGCGGCTCGGTGCGGGACGGCAGAAGCATGCGTGCCGCAAAGTCGGTGCAGGTCTATGATCCCGCCGCCAAACGCTGGCAGACGCTGATCGACAAGCTGCCCTTCAACACGCGCCACATGGCAGCCCTGCCCTACCGCGACAAGATCCTGATGCTCTCGACCCACCAGCCCGAAGCACGGTTGCTTGTCGCGCTTTGGCATCCCAGCTGATCGCCCGGGAGGGGTTCGCCGGGCCGGCGCGCGCGTCGAGCTTGGCCCGCATCGGTCACCAACTTCGAGGCCAATCGCCGGAGGCGTCCGCGTCCGATCTGGGCCAATAATGCAAGTAGATCGCATGATGTGCGGCCAAACGATGCGACGCCCAAGCCCAAGGAGGCTCGACCTGCGGGTTGCCTGGGTTGTCTGGTCAGTTAGCGTGGATCGGCTCCAGAACCTGACGCAGGGCGCCCCGAGGCCCCTGCCGAAAGAGCGAGGCTACCGCCAGCGCAGCGAGGCTGCCGACGCAGATCCAGGCGAACCAGGACCCGTGGGCCTCGGCGTCCGCGTGTGCTTCGAGGACAGGCGCCGCGGGAATGCCGATAACGTCGACCAGCCAGCCGGCCAGCACCGCCAAGGCGGTTACTGAGAAGCCGAAGAGCAGGGCGATTCGACGCCCATGGAGGCTGGCAAGCACACCGAAGGTCGTAACGTTGGTTGCCGGCCCGGCGATGAGAAACGCGATGGCAGCGCCGGAAGAAAGGCCTTTGTGCAGCGCCAGGGCGGCGACGGGAGTAGCGCCCGACGCGCAGACATACACGGGTACTCCGACCAGCGCGGCGATGGGCACCTGCAAAGCACGCGGGATGGTTTCGATCGCGCTGTGCGAGAGCATCGGCTCCGCCATGGCCGCAACGATCAGACCCAGAGCGATCCACGGCATCGTGTGGTCGAACACCTCGACGAAGCCGAAACGCATCCCCGCCCGCATGCGTGCGCTCCAAGAGCTCGTGCCGGAGTCCGGTGCCGGCTCCTCTCCCGGCAACGTGCGGGTCAAGGTGCGACTTCCCACAAGAAGCGCAACGAGCAGCGCGACCGCGAAGGCCGACAGCACCCGCGCGAGGGTCAATGACGACCCGAGCAACGGCACCGACAGCAGCACCGCGTCGAGCCCGATCTCGGGCGTGGCCACGAAGAAGGCCATCGCGGCTATCGGCGGAGCGCCCCGGCGGACGAGCGACTGGTAAAGCGGGAGCACGCCGCACGAGCACACGGGAATGGGGAGCCCAAACGCGACACCGCGCAGGGATTGCCTGAGCCCGCCGCCGCGCGCCAGGGAGCTCGTCCTGGCAGGCGTCAAGAGATACGGGAGCGCACCCGCCAGCCCATACCCGAGCAGTAATGCTGGCGCACTCTCCAGGACCAGGACGCAAAATGTCCGCAGGAAGGCGACCACGCTGCCTTCGGGGGGATGCGGTCCGACGAGCGTTCCTCCTGCGAACACCACGACGAGGCCCGCCAGCGTGCCGGCTGCGGCCCATGGCGCAGCTCTCGCCGAATCCACCGTGTGACCTTCGCCAGGCCGGGGCGCGATAGAACGCGCCGGGTCGGAGCACGCGCCGCCGCTTGGGTCGGGTTGCTCGTCGTGATGGTGCCGGTCCGAGCGACCGTGGCCGCATCCATCTTGCTCGTGTGCCGCATCTCGCGCAGCTGCACGCCCGGGCGCATGCGATGCTCGTTCCATCACGTGAGGCAGGAAGACGACGTGCAGCAGCACACCCGCCACGAGCGCTTCCCACGCACCTGGGGTGTTGTGTGGAAGCCAGGCCGCGATACTCGCGCCCCAGGCGTATCCCACGACCGTCGCGGCTACCATCATCAGCGTGAGCCCCCACGAGACCGCTGCCGACCTCCGCGCCGCCTGAGTAGTAACCACGACGGCAAAGCCAACAGGCAGTCGATGTGCCACAACCGCCCAGGCAAGGGGGGCGCCATCGCTCTGGGTGGCTAGCACCATGCCGTCGAGCACGACGTGCGCCAAAAGCGAGAGTACGACGAACGCAAGCGACCACGACCTGCTGCGCCAAAACCTCTGGCCCACGGAGGGCAGCGCGACGCCGGCTCCCGCGAGCGCGAGCGCCAAAATACCCAACTCTCCTACCGCGTGGGGAAGAACGAAAACCAGGCACAGGCCGCCCACCAGGGCCAGCGCGAACCCATCTACCAGCGCATGAACCGGCCGAGATCGCGCGCCGAGCGAGCCGCACAGCGGACCGACGATGAGACCGAGCGAAGCCAGGACCAGAGGTGCGAGGGGAGTCATCGCGGCGGTCGCTCCTTGGGCATCCGGTCAACATAACATCGCCGCTTCGATTTCGATCCATCCCGTCCAGCGGTGTTGCGCCGCCTTGAGCCCGCATCCATCACCGGCGCCCGGCTCGATCGGCCTATCCGCCCGCGCAAGCAGCCGCGTCTTCCTTTCCTGGCATCCTCGGCTTGCATATTTCATGAATCCATGGAACAGTGCCCGCAGATACCATGACCCATGTGTCGCCCAAGCACAGCCAGCACGTTTCCGATGCGCTGCTGAGGCGCGCGGCCACGATGCTCAAAGCCGCGAGCAGTCCCGAGCGCCTCCGCCTCTTGGAGTGTCTGCGTGAGGGCGAAGCATGTGTGTCGGGGCTCGCGGAGCACCTCGGCGAAGCCGTTACCACAACATCGAATCGCCTGCAGCTGCTTGCACGAGAAGGTCTCGTGGCCAGGCGGCGTGAAGAGCGGCACCAGTACTACCGGCTGGCCGATGAGCACGTCACCAAACTCCTGGACGTCGTGCTCGAGCACGCTCGTCACGTGGCGAGCCACGAGGCACGTATCGCGGGCCTGGAGATTTCGGAATGAAAGCTGAGTCAAATTGCCAAGAAAGGAGCCTTGTCATGAGCTGCAAACCTCACGCCAATCACGGTCACCAGCACGGAGTCGACTGCGGCCACACGGCGGTCCGGCACGGTGACCACGTCGATTACTTGCACGACGGGCATCTTCATCATCCCCATGAGGATCATGTAGACGAGCACGCGATCGACGTCGGCGCGAACAACCCTGCTGGCTGCACTCCCGACCACGCCTGCGGCGGCCACGCGAACACCCATACGCATGGGCCGGGTTGCGGCCATGAAGCGGTTCCTCATGGGGACCACGTTGACTACTGGGTCGACGGCCACCTGCATCATCCCCACGGCGAACACTGCGACGACCACGGGCCGCTCTACCGGGCGTGACCGACGGGCGGTGGGGTGATGACCCCATGTCCTGCGGCCGATCGCACGCCGCCGTTGAACGCATGCGCGGGAGCGCTACCGGACGATTTCGATCGTCAACCGTTCTGTCTCCTGATCGGCGTGGTTGACGTGCCACAGTACGAAGGCAAGCGCGACCGTGCCTGCGCGCTCCGGGTAAAGCGTGACGCGATCGCACTCGAACATCCTGACCATGGCTCCCTCCTCCTGCACTCCATAGAGCGCCTGCCCGTCCGGTTCCTCCGAATGGGGCACATTCGGCCAGGTGATGGCGGTCGTCTCGTCATCGAACGGATAGTAGCGCGCCGAAAACTCGCCACACTGCGGTGTCCCGGCCGGGCTGTCGGGTCCAGCGGGGCTCAGGTCCAGCTCCTTTCGGGTGTCGAAGTACTTCACCTGCAAGGTCCGAGGACCATCCGCGAGGTGAAGCCGCAGCGTGCCAACGCCGCTACCGGACGCCCTCGACCTCCCTGGTTCGCGCGAGCTCGCTGGCTTGGCCGGGCGGAGGTGTTCGCGCGAGCTCGCTGGCCTGGCCGGGGGGAGGTGGACGGCTGCGGGCTCCTTCGCGGCGGGCTGGACTTTCTTGCCGCGGCGCCACCCAGCAAGCTGCGGCAGCTGCGCGAGCGTCAAGGGGTGCTCGCTGGTGGAAGCCCGAGGATCTACAGCCGCAATCTCCCAGGCGGCCGCGCTCTCGGTCCATGTCGCCAGGCGCGTCGATGAACCCAGGTCGTAGAGCTCGACGCGCGCCAGATGTCCGTGGCCCCCCGGCCAGAACGATTCTTCGGGCACTGGCTGGCTGCATGCCGCACAGAGGCTGCATGCCATGCCGATGAAGGTCGGGCTGCGGCTCGGGATGGCTTTGCCGGATCGGAGTCGCAATGGCGCTCGAAGCCTACATGCCGGAGCATACGTGTACATGATGGGGACTCCGCTCAAAAGGTTAGCGAGTAGGTAAGCAGCAAGTTGCGCCCCGGCTGAGGGGCGATGTCTTTGACACGGGAAAGGTGGGACCGCCAATCGCGGTTGGTGGCGTTGGCCAGCTCGGCCGTCAGCATGTGCTCCGCGCCACCCCGCTGCAGTCGCAGGCCGGCTTTGGCCCCGATGAGCGTGGTACCAGCGGTGGGGAGCTGCGGCAGAAGCTGGCGTGTCCCTACGCTCACGGGACGTGGCACGCGTCTCTGGCCCGCATTGGTTCGCAACTCCAGCGAAGCGAACACGACGGCGCCCTCGTATCGGAGAGAAGCGGCGCCCGAAAGGGGTGGAATGAACGGCAGGGGATCGCCCGCGGCAGTTTCGGCCCGCGTATAGGAAGCGGTCACCTCGGCCGAGAGGGGCGGCATGAAGTGCCACTTGAGTTGCCCTTCGCCGCCGAGGATCTGCGCCTCGGCCGACCGAGCCTCGTACACGGGTGTTTCGACCGGACGCAAGCCCTCGCGAATCAACCGCCGCGTCTCTCCCGTGGCCAGGTAGTACACGTAGCCGCTCACGCGGCTCGCATACAGCGACCCCCGAAGCTGCAAGCGTTGTATGGTCCCCCGGAGGAAGACATCGATCCCGGTTCCAACCTCGGCTCGCAGGTCGGGGCTGCCGATATCGAAGGAGAAATCGGCCAGGTGCGGTCCATCCGAGTACAGCTCTTGAAGCGTCGGGGCGCGAAAGGAACGGGCCACCGTGGTTCCAACGCTGAAGCCATCCGCAAAGGGCCACAGGACCGACAAGGAGCCGGAGCCGCCGGAGAAGCGGCGTCGCGAGACCTCTTTGTGGATCCGCCGCTGCGCGGTGCGAACAGCGATCGGGTCGAGCCAGCCGGGCGCGCTGGCTCGCAGATCCCAACGAACACCCGCCTGAATTCGAAGGGCCCGAACGGGGACCTCCTCGTAGGCGAAGGCCGCGAAGTTGACGCTGGAGCCCCCCCGGTTGCCCGGGGACGTGCCCCCCGACTGGAGCTCTTGGCTCAACAGCAACAGCCCGAGCGCCCCATGCCAGGTGCCGGCATTCGACCCCTGGGTCTTGCCGTGTTCGCACAGCACCCTGGCTTCGGTGGTCCGCAGCCTGAAGCGAGCGCCAAAGCTCGCGCGTCCCAGCAAGCGGGCCTCGATTTCGTCGTGCTCGTACTGCGTGAGGTTGCCTTCGACGGTCACGCGACGCAGCAGGGCGCCCGCGTCCGGCTCGAGCACGACTCTTGCCCGTCCTAGCATGCGACTGGTTTCAATCCACGCGCCGCCGGGATGGCCGCCCGGGATCAGCTGTCCCCCGAACTCGCCGGGAACACCGTACTGGTTGCCGTAGTAACGCAATGCGACCCCTGCGGCGCCCCAGACCGGGTGCCAGGCCAGGCCGGCGGCGGCCCCCCGCGCTCGAAAGCTGGTGCCTGTGAGTCTGCCGCGTGGCGTTCTCGTCTCGCCGCCTCGACTCGTCGATTCCTCTACGCGGAAAGCCCAGTCCCCAGCGCCTGCAGAGACGTTGGCCGCCTGGGCCCACTGCCGGTTGACCGACTCGAGGTGGGACGCGAGCCGAACTGCAACGCCGTCCGGAAGCACACCCGGGATATCGGCTCGCCGCACGTTTACGGCGCCGCCGATGGCGTCGGCTCCGTAGGCCAGGCTGGCGGCTCCCCGAACGACCTCGATCGTGGCAGCGGAAAGCGGTTCGACCATGACGCCATGGTCTGCGGCACTCCAATACAGGCCCCCGGTTCGAAACCCGTCCTCGAGAATCAGAAGGCGGTCGCCGGACATGCCGCGGGCCGAGGGGCGCGAGGCGGCAGGTCCATTGTAGGCCGCGAAGAACCCGGGCAACCTGGCAAGGGTTGCCGGCATGCTGGACCGCATGGCGTCCTGCAGCTCCATGCCCGACAACGCCGTCACTTGCGCGATGACACGCCGCTTGCGGGCGGTGACCACGATCTGCTCCGGCTCCTGCGCAACCGTCTCCTCCGGCTCCTGCGCAACTGCCTTCGCCGGCCGAGCGGCCGCCGGCTCCAAAAGGATGAGAAACGGGTCGCCGCCGGAGGCAAGCTCGGATACCCGCAAGCTGCGCGCCCGGTAGCTCGGGTGGTCTATGCGAATCTGCGTCTGCGCGAGCGCGAGCGCTGCGACTACCTTGCCATCGCGTCCCGAGCGCGCAAGCTCCGCCTCATCGGCTCCGGATATCACCGCGCCCGCTACGGGCCCGTCCGTGTGAGCGTCTTTCACAAACAGCACAAAGGCCGCACGCCGGTCTTCCGCCTGGGCCTCCCGATCGAACGCGCCCAGCAGGAGCAGCGGGCCGAGGAGTACGAGCGCCCCCCAGCGGGTGTCGGCGGGACGTTTCACTTCAGCAGGGTGTAGTTGACTGAAAACTCGGACTCGATCATGCCGCCCTCCGGGGTGGCGGCCGAAACGCCGTAGCGGACAGACCACTGCCCCGGGGCGGAAAAGGCCATGTTGAAGTGGTCGTGGCCGATCGGAAGGGGAAGCTCGTCCTCTGCATCGATGCCGTCGCAGGTAGACATGTGGAACTCTGGGCGCAAGCCGTCTCGCCACAGCGCGTAGTGGCCAGTGTCCGAATCGGGCGTCACGGAGACGAGCCGAAGCCGCAGCTGGTCATCGACCAACAAGCCGGAAGGGGCCTTCACGCTAAGGCCGAGGAAGGGGGCCTCGCGCCGAGAAGCGTCTTGGAGATTCTGGGGCAACCAGCGCACGCTTTCGCCGGGATCGGTGCACAGGAGATCGAAAGCACCGTTGTCCTTCGCCGGCCGCTCGAAAACGGCGCTTGAGACGATCTCGACGGCGGTGAGCGCGTAACGGCGGTTCGTTTTTCGCTCGCCATCAATGACCGCACCGCCCGCCGCGAGAAAGACCTGCATACCGGCGGTCGCATCCGGCCCCAGGGCCATGAGCAGGTCCGCATGCCCCGTCGTGTAGCGAGCCCTTGCTTCCGGCTGCTCGGCGGCACACGCCGACGCCAGGAGGCAAAGCACAGCCGGGCAACGCATGGCCAGAGTCCGGAAGCCGCTCGGTTTTGGGGCGCTGGCGCATCTAGCTTGCATCGGTCACCAGCTGGCATCGTAGGTCCCCAGTCAATTGGTGCAAGTCGATTGCATTAGAGCTTCGGACGATCCTCGGTCGCCCGGCTCGCTCGAGGAGGATTCCAGGGACCGATCCCAGGCCACTGGGACCGTTCGGCTCCCTGGTCTAGAGAGATCTGAGCCGGAAACGTACGGGCGATGTGTTGCGCAAGCTTCGCGGTCGCCGGGTGGCGCGTGCGGCGCGCGACATCGAGGTTCGTGAGCGCGATTCCTAGCCGCGCCCGATCGCGTACGTTGGCCGGCACTTGGTTCGCGGCTGCGCGGCTGAACCACGCGTGCCGGCGCTTCAGGAACTCCGTCCAATTGCGGTTGTACAGGTACGCCTCCCGGCCGGCTCCGGACAAGCGCACGCTGCTTGCGTCATGCTCGAAGTCGACGTTGGACAACCGAACGATGGGTGCCTCCGGAAGCTCTAGCGTGTTTGCCGGACCAAGATAGAGCAGCCCCACGCCCTCGGCCCAGCGGCATGTGGGGTCCTTGATCCGGTCATGGCTACGCACCGCCCGTGTCCGGTCTGCGATGACCGACCAGTCGAGTGTTCCGCCCTTGATGCCAAGCACGCCGAGCACCGGGCGGTCCGGGTGGAACCCGCCTCGGAACAGGTGCGCGTTCGGAAAGACCTGCAGGAACGTCCTGACCACCATGGCAAGCTGCCTACTCGTGAGCTGGTACATCGGCAGCCACTGGCAGAACACGCCGCCGTCACGCAACGCGCGACGCACGTTGCGGAAGTGCTCCACGCTGTACAGACGCCCCGCACCGGCGCCCCACGGCAGGAACAGGTCGCCCGCGACTACGTCCAGGGCCTCGCGAGTTGCAGCCACATACATTCGCCCGTCCTCGAGAACGAGGCGTGTGCGCGGGTCGCGCATGACGCCGTGATTCATGTCGCCAAAGTGGCGCTCTGCCATCCGTGCGACCGTGGTCGAGATCTCCACCGCGTGAATCGTCTCTACTTCGGGGTGCAGCAGGGCTGCGCCGGGCGTCGACCCGGTTGCGATGCCGATGAATCCGACCTGCGTGGGGTGGGGGTGCGCCAGCAAGGCCAGGTGCGCCTGCCGCTCCTGGTTGTAGCGCGCGCGGGTGCTGCCCAGGACGTACTGGTTGTCCACCAGCATGAGTCGTCCCATCTTGGGATGCTCGGCGACCACCAGCGTGCCCTCGCGGCCGCTTTCGACCTGGAGCAGGTTGAAGCTCATATGTGGGTTGACTACGGGAAGCTCGGGCAAGACCCCGAAGCTCAAGACGGCGATGCCGAGCCATGCCGGCGAGGCGTAACCGAGCGCACGACTCGGGCGAGCCGTCTTCAAGAACCACAGGGAGCCGAGCGCGACGTAGAGCAGGCCGCAGATTCCCAGCGTTTGATACGGTCCGAACCGAGGCAAGAGGACCCGGTATGCCGTCTCGGCTCCTAGCAACCCTCCCACGCCGTTGCAGGCGAGGAGGCGAGCGAGGCCGGTCGCAGCTTGTTTTCCCACCGAGAGCGTCTGGAGCAGCGTCGGAAAGACCGCGCCGGCCAACCACAACGCCGGTCCGCCAACGACGAGCGTGAGGCCGGTCAGACGCAACACAAAGCCCTCGGCGCTCTTGGCCGTGAGCAGTCCGGGCACTGCAGCCAGTTTGGCGAAGGCGAGCGGCGCAAGTCCAAAACACAGGGCAGCGCCCACAAGCAGGATCGCAATCCGGGTATGGATCGGCAGGGACGGCAACAGATGCGGCGCAGCCCAGGCGGCGGCCGCGAGTGCAGCGATCACCGCCACCAAGACCGCAAAAGGGGCGTGCATGGAGGTCGTGGCGGCCAGCATGAGCATGCGCAGCAGCGCGACCTCTACCGCGAGCACTGCGAAGCCTGACAGCAACGAAAGTGCGTACAGCCAGATCGGTCTGTCCGGCGGTTGCAAGGGGGGCGCAGGAAGTTTGGTCTGAGCCTGTTCCGAGCCGTCTTGCCGTGCCAGGACCCAGGCGCAGGCGGCGACGGCGAGATTGAGCGCCGCCGTTGCCACCAGCGAGCCGACCGTGCCCAGGGCTGGCAAGCACAACAACAGCGCGGCGGTCAAGCCGAGCACGCCACCGGCCGTGTTGGCCGCGTAGAGCCAGACCACACTGCGGTTCGATGCAACACTGCGGTTCGATGCAACACTGCGGCTCGATGCAACACTGCGGCTCGATGCAACACTGCGGCTCGATGCAACACTGCGGCCCGACGCGTTGGCGCTCCGTACACACGCTGCCGTCAACAAGGGCAGGGTCATGCCCATGGCGATCGCGGGCGGACACACCACCGCAAGCGAGATGGTGAGCTTCGTCCAGCTGCCGGCCGTGCCGGTAAGCGCCGCGCCGCCCAGCCAAGGCCACAGCTCGTCGGCAAGCTCCGGAAGCAGCAGCATCGGCAGCGAAAGCAAGCCGATGGCGAGTTCGGCTCGAGCCAGCGCAAGCCACGGGCGCCGGGCGAGGTTCGGCAGCCAGCTCACGAGCGCCGCGCCGAGCGACAAACCCAGAAAAAAGGCTCCAAAGACACGCGCCGCGGCCGATGCGCTGCCCCCCAGTGCGTCGAACAGGCGCCGTGTCCAAAGCAGCTCGTGGCTGAGCGCTGCGGCCCCGCTCAAAACGGCCAGCAGGATCGCAGCGCGAGCGGGACTGGAGCGGCGGTCCGGCGTGCGGATACCTGCCGGCGGTCCACGAGGAGATCTGTCGCTCACCTGCTTCAAGCCGTCGCGCTCTCTGCGCGAGCCGCTGGGCGAGCTCGCGCGGCGGTTGGTGTGCGGGCACAGGGAGCGCCGGTCCACTCGAACATGGCGGGCCGGCTCTTCCCAGCAGCATGCGGCGTCCACGGCGTGAGTCAGACCGAGCTCATCGACCGCGGCCGCCCGCTTGTCCTAGCCCGGCCAGCTACCTGCCACAGGCAACTATGCGGTCCTCTAGCAGGTAGCGGTTGCGCAGTCCACGACGCGAGGCCCGCAGACGGCCTGACCGCGCATGAAATCGAGCTTCAGGACGCCTGCGTCGCCGAACGTCGTGTCGAGCCTACCGTCATGCAGGTAGCGCACGACCAGCGCGTCGCTCGGGGGCAGCGTGTCGTCGGCCTCTCCGAAGTTCCAGCCCACGGCTGTGACCGTCTTCCGGTTCACAGCGAGGTCGTTGTACGCGGCGTACTCGAGGTCGAAGTGGGCGGACGTGACGTCGTAGCCGGCGTCCTGCGCGCGTTTGCGCGCCAAAAAAGCGTCCCCTGTAGCGAAGTCTTGGGGGTAGGTTGCACCTGCCAGGTACATCGCGCGGCCCCACAAGAACGCACCAGCATTGGCAAAATCCAGCGCTCCCGTCGGTGCGTCAAGCACATCGAGATACCCATCGGTCCCCTGCTGTGCGTGCCCGCGCGGGTCGAATACCACCGTTGCGATGCGGCTCCCCGCTTCAGCAACCACCTGAAGCGAGACCGCCGTTGCACCACGGCGGGAAAAGAAGGCCGTACCCTGGCCGGCCACAGCGTGCGGGACCTCAACGGTGGCCACGCCTGCGTCCGCAAAGCGACGAGTCAGCCGACCGTCGCGATTCAGGCGGACTACCATCGCCTCTGTCGTGCCGTCGGACGACCGCGCTCCGGCAACCAGCAACGCGCCGCCGGTCCTGCGCATGCCGTGAACACGATGCATCCCGGCAAGCGCGCCCAAGTACACCACGCCGTGGTTGCCGAAAGCGGGGTCCAACCTGCCCTCATCGTCCAAGCGCGCGACAAACCCTTGCGTCCATCCGGCACGCTCGAGGGTCCCGGCGACGTACACGTCCCCCTCCCGGCCCGCCGCCACGCTTTCGACCGCCTCGCTGCCGCCGAGGCCGAGCCCCGCAATCCCCCGATCACCGAACGACTCATCCAGCTCGCCGTCATCGTCCAGCCTGAATACCACGGCCCGCCTCGGCCCGGTGCGACCCGCATCACGCTGCTGCGTCGTACCGCCGACGATGACGCCCTCCGAATCCAGCGCCAGGTCCGCCACCGAGTCGAAATCGCCCTCGTCCAGGATGAAGCTGCCCTCGTCTCCGAAGGACGGGTCCAGGCGCCCGCTGGCGTCCAGGCGGGCGAGTGCGAAGTTCCCGTAGTGGGCATGTCCACTTTCCCACTCAAGCACTCGGTTGTCCGCGGCGGCGCCTCCCACGATCGTGCGCTGCGAGCCGTCCACCACGACGGACGTGCCCCAATCGCTGCAAGGGAAGCCGAGCGACTCGGCAAATGCCCCGTTTGAAGCGCCCAGCACCAGGCCCACAAAGATCCACATCAGGCAACGGTTCGGCATCGAACGGTGCGTTCGGAGTTCCATGGTTCAACTTCCTTTCCGTGGCCACTCAAGCCACACATCGGTACGCAACCAGCTTGTACAAGAAAGCCTTGGTGCCCAGTATCGCAATTCAAATGCTTATGCAATGGACTTGCGAAAACATTCCGTGACACTCCCATCACGGGTTGTGACCACGAGTGGCGAGCCAACTGTCACAATCGACTTGCACTTGCTATTGGATTGCGATAATAGGCATCGTCACGCTCCTGTGCACGTGGCCCTGGGTATCGGTTCTGGGATGCGGCGCCGTTCATCGCTCGCCCCCCATCGAGGCCAGCGGCCAGACTCGCGTCGTGCTCTCACTCACCGCCGCCTGATCGATCGCATGCAAGCAGGAACGCAATACCAGCAGGGAAGCAATTCACGCGATCGCTGGGGCATTGCGGCCTCGACGATGTGCGCACTTCATTGCATTCTGGGCCCGGTACTGGCGGCAAGCGCGGGGACGCTGTCACTGTTCGGCGACGAGCGAATCGAGATCGCGCTGGCGGTTTTCGCGTGCGGCATTGTAGTGTACGCTCTGCAGCATGCATACTCCGCGCACCGCAGCCTGACGCCGGCGGCGGTGGCTACCGGAGGCATCGCGGTCCTGGGCGCAGTCCGTACCGCTGAGTTCGACCTGGAGCACGCAGAGATGCTCGGCTCGGTCGCCGCCTCGATGCTACTCGTCGCCGCGCATGTCCTCAATACGCGTGAGCTTCGACGCGCAGCCTGCTGCGGCGAGGCCGGTTGCATGCTGGGCACTCATCGGTCGGCGGACGGTGACGCCGCGTAGAGAACGGCGTGCCGCCAACACAGCGATGGTAAGCAGCGGATGCTTCCGCGCGCCATTTCGAGGTCCGCGACCGTCTGCCGCCACGTTTCCAGCTTGGGCTGTCCCGGCTGGCGCGCGCTGAGGAGATACGCGACGGTCTTGCCGGTT
>JAKSBK010000147.1 GCA_022361155.1 Pseudomonadota bacterium | reverse complement strand
GGGCTTGGAGGCGCCATAGCCGCTTTCGTCCTCGAAAAGTCCTCGCTCTGTGTATGTAGCCCTGCGCTGCGTAGTGGACCGGCGCCGGCCCTCCTACGCTAACACCCCCCCCGCCTCCAGGAGGTAAGCCCATTCGCCCAAGCCATACATTCATTCATGTACGTCACGTGATCGCAACCGCAGACAGGAACCCATATATTAGCACAAGCCACGAGCGGCTTTGCGTCCTCGATGCAACCCTCAGGAATCGTCTGTGCTGCGCAGGCGCTTAGGACCACGCCGAGCACCAGCACACCGGCCTTTTGTCTCATTATCAATACCCTGTCACCCGCACTTCTTTCCACGCGCCATAGCGGCTCTTACTTGGGCACGCACAGGCCCACGCCCGCCAGGCCCAGATTGTCCTGGCACTCGGCATTCATGCCGCAGGAGTCGGCGCCTCCCGGCATCGCCGGCAACTGGCAGTACGCCACGCAGCGCGTGGGCTGCATATCGAGGCTGTAACAGCCGAGGCCCGGTCTGCAGTCGTTGGCTGCCTCGCACGGCATGCCCTCGTCGACCATCTTGGCGCTCGCCAAGCAAGCCGTGCAGTCGTTCTTCTCGGTGACCGAGTAGCAACCCTGGGCTCCCGTACAGCCCGTCTGCGCGAGCAAATCGCAGTCGTCGCAGTCGTCGCAGAAACCCACCCCGGTTCTCTGATGCGTGTCGCGATCCGTAAGCTCGAGCCAACAGGCCTGATTGGGGGGGCAGCCTGTGGACGTGTCGAGGTCGCAACAGTACTGATGGCACTTGTTGTCGGCATCGCTGCAGCCGAGGCCGGGTGCGCAATCGGCCGGGGTCGTGCACGCGTCTCCGCTCTTGCCCGTGCCGGCGGCCTCGCACACGGGCTCGGGCGCGCCTGCCATCGTGTCACGCAGCTGGCAGCCTTGGCCCATCGCGCAGCTCGCAGGGTCGAGCAGGCTGCACTCGCTGTTCTGGCAGGCGGCGGGCAGCCCGGAATCGGTTCCGGTACCCGTGTCGGACTGCGCGTCCGGCGGCATGGCGTCCATGCCACCATCTCCGATCGCCGCATCGTCTCCAGTGACGGGATCGTCGTCTCCGCAGCTGCAACCGGCCACGAGCGCCGTCACGAGCCCCACCAGCACGACCTGCCGATACCCTCTCATGCATGCCTCCAAAACCGTACTGTCAAGGTCAAACGTAGAACGTCAATGCAGAACGATGTACGTGACGCACCGAAGTCTAGCACCGCCTGGCAGTCCCGAGGTACTTCCTTGAGACTCACATCCCAAGCGTCCTATTCGGACGCCTTCAGACGCCGGGACCAGCGGAATCGAAGATCCAGGACACTAGACTACCTGACCAAACATTCAGATTCCAGGGCTAGCCGCCTTTCGTCCCACGAGCGCCAATTCCGTCCGAGACCCGACCCGAGTTCCCGTCCAACATGGATGCCCACCCGGAAAGTCCTTAGGACGGGTCAGCATTCCTCGTCGTTGCGCCTTGCCGGCGGCGCCCGGTCCTCGCCCAAACGTGTAAGTTGTTCTTTCGCGGGCCCTAAGCTTGACGCGGAAGCAACCTTGCCTCATGCTGCGCAACGATGTTGGCTCTGGCAAGCATGATGCCCCTTCAGGCCGCCATGCCCAGTCCTGGTGTGCGGGCCGGTCTATTTGATCGTGGCGGGAGCGCGATCGCATCCGGGATCTTGCTCGTAGTAGCCAGCCTGCTCGTACTCGCCCTGCTCATTCTGGGCTACGGGGAGCCGATGACCTAACAGTCACCCAAGCAAGGATTTCGGCCCCCGCAGCCCAGGCAGGCTGCGGGGGCTTTTGCTTTTCGAGGGACCAGCGCATGGAACAAAACAGCCCATCCCAGACCAAGGAGCTTTCGGGAGCGGACCTCATCTGGCTGACCTTGGTCAGCGAGCAAGTCGACATCGTGTTCGGCTATCCCGGCGGCGCGATCATGCCCGCCTACGATGCCATGCCCCGCTATCCGATCCGGCATGTCTTGTGTCGCCACGAGCAGGGCGCCTCGCACATGGCCGACGGTTACGCGCGTGCCTCCGGTCGGGTTGGCGTCTGCATCGCCACCAGCGGCCCCGGCGCCACCAATCTCGTGACCGGCATAGCCAACGCCATGCTCGATTCCATCCCGCTGGTAGCGATCACAGGGCAGGTAGCGTCCACCCACATAGGCACGGATGCCTTCCAGGAAGTGGACATCACCGGAATCACCCTGCCCATCACCAAGCACAATTACCTCGTGCGCACGGCAGAGGAGATCGTGCCGACGCTGACCGAAGCCTTCCACGTGGCCCGATCCGGGCGTCCTGGACCCGTGCTCGTGGACATCGCCAAGGATGCTCAGCAGGCGACCTGCGCTGCAGCGGCCGCCGAAGCCACACGGCAGGCGCCAGGGACGGCGCGCGCGCCGGAGCCAAGGGACCTCGATCGGGCCGCACACATGATCGAGCAGGCCGAGCGACCGCTGATTCTCTGCGGGCATGGGATCCTCAAGGCGAACGCGAGCAGCCTGCTGGCGCAGCTTGTAGACAAGAACGATATCCCGGTGGCATGCACCCTGCTCGGACTCGGCGGGTTTCCGGCCACGCATCGCCGCAACCTCGGAATGATGGGCATGCACGGTGAGGCGTGGGTCAACGAGTCCATTCAGCGGGCGGATCTGCTGATCGCGATCGGGATGCGCTTCGACGACCGGGTCACCGGTGATCTGCGCACGTACGCGACCGGCGCCAGGAAGATCCACGTGGAGCTCGATCCGGCCGAGATCAACAAGAACGTCGTGGTGGAGCTGCCGATCCAGGGAGACGCGGCGGCGGTCCTGCGAGAGCTCGGGCCCCGGGTCTCGGCACGCGTGCGCCAGGCATGGAATGCGGAGATCGGCGAGCTGAGGGCTCAGGGGTCGAAGAACGATATTCAGAGCGCTCCGGACGACGGCCAGCTGCACGCCGCACACGTGCTTCAGGATCTGTATCGGATCACGGAGGGAAAGGCCATCATCGTAACCGACGTGGGGCAGCACCAGATGTGGGAGGCGCAGTACTACAAGCACGACCATCCGCGGCGTCTGGTCACCTCGGGTGGGCTCGGAACCATGGGCTTTGCACTGCCCGCCGCCATCGGCGCCAAGCTTGCCTGCCCCGACCAGGAAGTCTGGGTGGTCGCAGGCGACGGCGGCTTCCAAATGACTGCGGCCGAGCTCTCGACGTGCCTCCAGGAAAAGCTCAAGCTCAACATCGCCATCATCAACAACGGCTACCTGGGCATGGTCCGCCAGTGGCAGGAGTTCTTCTTCGGCAGCCGCTACGTTGCGACGCCGATTCTGAGCCCCGATTTCGTGCAGCTCGCGCAAGCCCACGGGCTTTCGGGCTTGCGAGTCGAGAGCCGGTCCGAGCTCGAGGATCGAGTCGAAAAGGCGCGAGCAACCGAGGGCACCGTGGTAATGGACTTCCGGGTCGTCGAGCAGGACAGCGTGTTTCCGATGGTGCCCTCGGGTCGCAGTCTGGCGCAGATGATCCGGCGACCCGCCACCCGAGACGCAACGGACGATTCCATGCCACAGGCAGCGGAGTAGAGCGATGACCGAAGCCTCACGCAGCTTGCGAACCTTCAGCGTCTTGGTGGACGACCTGCCAGGTGTGCTAAACCGGGTCGCTTCGTTGTTTCGACGGCGCTGCTACAACATCGATTCGCTCACGGTTGGACGCACGCAGCAGCCAGGCATCTCGCGCATGACCATAGTCGCCGAGGCCGACGAGCGGGCCGGACGGCTCATCGAGGCCAACCTCTACAAGCTCGTCAACGTTCGCCGGGTAGACGATATCACCGATCGCGCGAGCCTCGAGCGGGGCGTGGCGCTGATTCGTGTTGCGTGCGACGCAGCGCAACGGGTCGAGGTCTTGCAGCTCTGCTCGGTGTTTCACGCCCGGGCCGTGGACGTGGCCCCCAGCTCGCTGGTTGTCGAGGTCACGGGTACGCGAGGCAAGATCGATCGGCTGGTTACGCTCCTGAAAGCCTTCGGTGTCAGCGAGATGGTGCAGACAGGTACCATCGCCATGGCCCGCAGCGTCGTGAGCGAGGGCAGATCGTACACGCTTTCACCCCGAACGACGTCCACGTCCGAAAGCGCACCCGAAGAAGCTGAATTGCCGCCAGGCACCGCATTACCGCCAGGCACTGCATTGCCGCCAGGCACCGCATTACCGCCAGGCACCGCATTACCGCCAGGCACCGCATTACCGCCCGGCACCGCATTACCGTCAGGCACCGCATTACCCGCCCCCAACGTACACGGGTGAAGGAACGCTGGAGACAACACATGACACAAATTCGCTATTGTTCGGACGCTGATTTGTCGCGCATCCAAGCCAAGCGTGTCGCTATCGTTGGCTACGGATCGCAGGGGCACGCGCACGCCCTGAACCTGAAGGACAACGGTGTGGACGTGACGGTGGGCTTGCGCGAGGGGTCGGCGTCGATCGAGTCCGCCAAGGCTGCCGGGCTGCGGGTCGAGGGCGTCTCCGGCGCCTGCAGGAACGCCGACGTCGTCATGCTGTTGCTTCCCGATACTTCCCAGCCTGCGGTGTACGCGGAGGAGATCGCCCCGAGCCTGCGCGCGGGCAGCACGCTGATGTTCGCCCATGGTTTCAACATCCGCTATCAAACGATCGAGCCATCGGCCAACGTGGATGTGAGCATGGTGGCTCCCAAGGGTCCGGGACACCGCGTGCGCGAGACGTTTGTGGAGGGAGCCGGAGTGCCCGCGCTGCTGGCGGTGCACCAGGACGCGAGCGGGGAGGCGGATGCGCTGGCGCTCAGCTACGCCAAGGCGCTTGGTTGCACGCGGGCCGGCGTGCTCGACACGACCTTTGCCGAGGAGACCGAGACGGATCTTTTTGGTGAGCAGGCCGTGCTTTGCGGTGGGGTGAGTGCGCTCGTCAAGAGTGGCTTCGAGACCCTGGTCGAGGCCGGCTACCAACCGGAGCTTGCGTATTTCGAGTGCCTGCATGAGCTGAAGCTGATCGTGGACTTGATGTACCGTGGAGGACTGAGCTACATGCGCTATTCGATCAGCGACACGGCTGAAGAGGGTGACTACAGCGCAGGTTCGCGCGTGGTCGGCACGCCCTCGAAACGGGCCATGCGGCAGATTCTCGACGAGATTCAGGACGGTTCCTTCGCCAAGGCGTGGATTGCAGAGAGCGAAAAGGGCGGTCCCAACTTCAAACGGCGGCGAGCGGCAGAAAGGGAGCATCCGATCGAAGTCGTGGGCAGGAAGCTGAGAGCCATGATGCCGTTCGTGAAGCCCGTTCGGATCGGAGACGCATAGCATGGAAGACCACGTACGTTTCTTTGGCGGCACGCGGCGCGGCGGGAGCCGTCGCCGGGCGCTCGAGGCCGGCTGATGGGCGCTGCGCGCACACTGTTCGATAAGGTCTGGGACGCCCACGTTGTGGCCGAAGAGCAGGGATGCCCCACGATTCTGTATATCGACCTGCACCTGGTGCACGAAGTGACGTCCCCTCAGGCCTTCGCACGGCTCAGGGAGCGCGGAATTGGGGTGCGCCGCCCGGGACGTACGCTCGCCACCATGGATCACTCCACGCCCACCCGGGCGGGTGGGATGTCGCTGCTCGACGCGCCTGCCAAGGCTCAGCTTTCCGAGCTGGTGCGAAATTGCGCCCAATTCGGCGTGACGCTTCACCCTGTGGGCAGCGAAGGCAACGGGATCGTGCACGTGATCGCTCCCGAGGAGGGCCGCACGCAGCCCGGCATGACCGTCGTGTGCGGGGACAGTCATACCGCCACCCATGGAGCATTCGGCTCGTTGGCCTTTGGGATTGGCACCACGGAGGTTCAGCACGTACTGGCCACGCAGTGCCTGCTGCAGCAACGTCCCAAGACCTACGCCGTGGACTTCCGAGGTCGGCCACCACGGGGAGTGACGGCCAAGGACTTGATCCTCGCGTTGATCCGCAAGCTCGGCGTGGCGGGCGGCACCGGGCATGTGTTCGAATACCGGGGCGACGCCGTCAAGGCACTCGATATGGAGGCACGCATGACGCTGTGCAACATGTCGATCGAGTGCGGTGCCAGGGCCGGGATGATCGCTCCGGACGACACGACCTTCGAGTATCTGGCCGGCCGGCCTTCGGCCCCCCAGGGGCAGGCGTTCGAGCGCGCCGTCTCGCGCTGGCGTGGCCTCGAGAGCGATCGAGGCGCGCTGTTCGACAGCCACGCGGACCTCGACGCGAGCAACCTCGCGCCCATGATCAGCTGGGGCACGCACCCGGGCCAGTGCATTCCGATCGACGCAGCTGTGCCGGCTCCCGAGGATGCCGGCGATGCCCGGACGCGCGCATCGTGCGAGCACGCGCTTCGCTACATGGACCTGGAGCCCGGCAAGCCGTTGCTTGGCCAACCCGTGGACGTGGTTTTCCTGGGCAGCTGCACCAACGCTCGCCTGACCGACCTGCGGATGGCCGCTTCGATCTTGCGGGGACGCAAGGTGGCGGACGGGGTTCGCGTGCTCGTGGTGCCAGGCAGCCAGCGAGTCAAGCGCGCGGCCGAAAGCGAGGGTCTCGACACGGTATTCGAGGCTTCGGGCGCGCAATGGCGGCAACCCGGCTGCTCGATGTGCATCGCCATGAACGGCGATCAGCTCGAGCCGGGGCAGTATGCGGTAAGCACCAGCAACCGCAACTTCGAGGGGCGGCAAGGGCCGGGCGGGCGAACCTTCCTGGCTTCACCGCTCACCGCGGCGGCCTGCGCGGTCACAGGCACGGTGACCGACGTGCGCAGGCTCGCGCCCGACCCGTTGCCTCTGGAACCGGAGCTCTGACATGGAACGCTTTGACCGCTTACGCTCACGTGTCGTCCCTCTGCTCGCAAGCGATATCGATACGGACCAGATCATCCCTGCGCGCTTTCTCAAAGTCACCGGCAGGGAAGGCCTGCGGGACGGGCTGTTCGCGTCCTGGCGCAAGGACCCGGCCTTCGTGTTGAACCAACCCGAGAGCGGGGGTGCCCGAATCCTGCTTGTCGGTGCCAACTTCGGCTGCGGATCGTCGCGCGAGCACGCGCCCTGGGCGCTGCTGGACTGGGGCTTTCGCGTGGTCGTAGCGCTAAGCTTCGCCGACATCTTCCATGCCAATGCGTTGAAAAACGGGCTGCTTCCCGTGGTAGTCGAGCCGCAAGCTCACCGGGCTCTGGCCGAGGCTCGCGCTGCCGATCCGGCGCTGGCGCTGGTCGTGGATCTGGCCGAGCAGAGCCTCAGCGCCGGGGACGCAATTCGCACCGAGTTTCCGGTCGATCCGTTCGCCAAGCGTTGCCTGTTGCAAGGAATCGATAGCCTCGACTACCTGCTATCTTTCGCCCCGCGCATAAAGGAATACGAGGATCAACGCGATGCCGGCTGAGCATGCCAAGATAGTTGTCTTGCCCGGAGACGGCATAGGCCCCGAAGTGGCCGGCGCGGCCAAGCGCGTGCTATCCGCGGTCGCCGAGCGCGAGGGGCTGAGCCTTGCGTTCAGCGAGGAGCTGATCGGGGGAGCGGCCATCCAGGCCACCGGCGAAGCATTGCCCGCCAGGACGCTCGAAGCCTGCCTGTCCGCCGACGCCATCCTGCTCGGCGCCGTGGGCGCGCCCGAGTACGACGACCCGGGGCTGCGCGTCCGACCCGAGCAAGGGCTGCTGGCCATTCGCAAGGCCTTGGGCTTGTACGCGAACCTGCGACCCGTTCGCTGCTACGCGGCCCTCGTGGATGCGTCCCCCATCAAGGCGGAGCTGCTGAACGGGGTGGACCTCGTGGTCGTGCGCGAGCTAACCGGTGGCTTGTACTTCGGTCAGCCTCGCATCCGAGAGACCAAGCACGGCATAGAGCGCGCTGTTGACACCATGGAGTATACCGCGCCCGAGGTGGAGCGGATCGTCGAGCTGGCCTTCGAGCTCGCGCGCGCTCGTCGCCGCAAGCTGACCAGCGTGGACAAGGCCAACGTGCTCGAGTCGTCGCGCTTGTGGCGCGAGGTCACGACACGGGTAGGAACACGCCACAGCGACGTTGAGCTCGAGCATCAGCTGGTGGATTCCTGTGCGATGCGGCTCATCACCCACGCCCGTGACTTCGACGTGATCGTGACTGAAAACACCTTCGGAGACATCCTGACCGACGAGGCCGCCGTGCTGACCGGGTCGCTCGGCATGCTGCCTAGCGCGTCGCTCGGAAGCGGCAAGATCGGGCTCTATGAACCGATTCATGGTTCCGCCCCCGACCTGGCCGGCCAAGACGTGGCCAACCCGATCGGGGCGATGCTGAGCTCGGCCATGCTGCTGCGGCACTCGCTCGGGCGCAGCCAGGCTGCCGCGGCGCTCGAGCGAGCCGTAGAGCGCGCGCTCGATGCAGGAGCCCGGACTCGGGATCTAGGAGGCAGCTTGGGTACCCTGGAGATCACGGAGCGCGTGCTCGCTGCCCTCGATGGCACGATCTAAAGCGATCCAGGCATCGAGGTGGATCGCGTGTCCAGGCCGGTTCGGGCAAGCCATCATCTGAGCGACGTCCGCTACGAGATTCGGGGGGAGCTCGCCCGCCGCGCCGACGATCTGCAACGCAGCGGCTACGACGTGGTGCGCATGAACATTGGCAACCCGGGCGCGTTCGGGTTTCAGATGCCGGAGGCGATGCGTCGAGCCATGATCGAGAACCTCGGGCAGTCGGAAGCCTACTGCCACGAAAAGGGGGTGTTTCCGGCCCGGGAAGCCGTGGCGATGCAGCAGCAGGAACGCGGGGTCCCGGGCGTTTCGGCCGAGGACGTCTTCATGGGCAACGGCGTGAGCGAGCTCACCGGCATCTGCATGGAGGCGCTCCTCGACCCGGGCGACGAGGTCCTGGTGCCAAGCCCGGACTACCCGTTATGGACGGCGGCTGTCACGCTGCACGGGGCGCGTGCCGTGCATTATCCCAATCGACCGGAAGCTGGCTTTGTTCCGGATCCGGCCGCAGTCGAGGGCCTGATCACAGAGCGGACCAAGGCCCTGGTGATCATCAACCCGAACAACCCCACGGGCGCGGTCTACCCGCGCGAGGTCTTGAGCGAGCTTGCGCGGCTTGCGGAGCGTCACGGGCTTACCGTCTTTGCGGACGAGATATACGACGGGATGCTCTACGAGGATGCCGAGTTCGTACCCATGGCCACACTCGTGCACGACACGCTGTGCGCTACCTTGTCCGGGCTCAGCAAGGTCTACCGCGCCTGCGGCCTGCGCGTTGGCTGGTGTTCGTTCAGCGGCAGGATGGCGGACAGCCGCGAGTACCTGCGCGGCGTCGAGTTGTTGTGCAGCCTGAGGCTATGCAGCAACGTTCCTGGCCAGTGGGCCGTGCAGACAGCGCTCGGCGGCCACCAGAGCATCAAAGCGCTGACGGCACCCGGCGGTCGCCTCTACGAGTCGCGCAAGGCCGCTATCGAGGCGGTCCAGGCGAGCTCCCTGCTGCAGCTGAGCAAGCCGATGGGCGCCATGTACGCTTTCGTCGGCGTGGACAAGACGCGGCTTCGAGATTTCGATGACCAAGCCTTCGCCCGCGCTCTGCTCGAACGCGAGCACGTCTTGCTGGCCCCAGGCTGCAGCTTCAACGTGGACTACCATACCCACTTTCGCACGACGCTGCTGCCCGACGCGGTCACCCAGCGCGAAGTCTTCAGGCGCATCGAGCGCACACTGAATGGAGAGCCTGCGGCAGGGCCTTGAGAAACAGGGAGTATTGGCTGAAACTGGCTACATGCCGGTGCAAAAGTAGGGGGGGTTCAATGATTTCGGCGGGATAGGCGGGCGTAGGTCCGAAGCTGCGCTTTTGGGGACGAGCCCGAGGCAGGAGTCGGAGGCGGAGGCGGACGGCAGACGGAGGCAGTGGGCCGAGACCGAGTCGGAGGCGGATGTCAGATTCCGAGGTGGACGGCCGATACCGAGTCCGAGTCAAGGAGTCCGAGTCCGAGTCAAGGACCCGTCGGAGATCGGCGTCGGGGTCGGGCATCGAAATCCGAAATCGGCGTCCGAAATCCGGATCGGGTCCCGACATCTGGGTCGGGGAACGGACTGCGGTCGTGCGATGGTGGCGAGCTGGAGCTTGCCCTGTCGCTGATTGGGAGCCTGCGTCCCGTGGTCGACAAGATTCGTAGACGCAGTCCGAAGTTGGCTCGTCAGCTCGAGGACTCGGCCTCCTCGGTAGTGGCCAACTTGGGCGAAGGCAATCGGCGCAGGGCAAGGACCGGATACAGTTCTTCTTGATCAGCGCGGGCAGTGCGGATGAAACACGCTGCCATTTGCGGGTGGCGCAAGGGAGTGCCTTCAACATCGGACCGAGAGCCCGAGGATGATCGGAATCGTTGGGTTTTTCGCCGTGACGAGGCGATCTGGTGCATCGTTGAGGAGCGGCGGGAGACCCCACGATTTCGAGGGCCTCGGGATCGACGGGAGTATTCTGAAGACACTCCCTAATTCTGCTCGTAGCCGTTGAGCAGCTCGTCGACCGCATCGCATAGGACACTGAGCACAAAGAACAACGAGTAGAGAGGGCCTGCTTTCATCGGGAACTCCTACCTGGCGCTCAAGCCCCCCGATATCCGCCTTCGCTCGAGGAGGACAAGTTTAAGCTTATAGCTAGGACCCCACCTCGATCCAGGGGGAACGGTCGCCAACAGACCGATGACACGGATCTCCCTGGTCATCATGTCACATTTGGGGCCCCAAACTGCGCAATCAGTTGCGCAGTTTGGGGCTGGGGACTGCTCCTGATCACAGCGGTTGTCAGTTTAGTGGATCCGGTCCATAGTGCGCCGCTCAAACATGCCGAGTACGCCACCGAGCTTGGGCGAGGATTTTTTGGGCGAGCTAGCCGAAGGGGCGAGGATCGCGATGCGCGGCGTCGTCCAGATCCAGGCCTATGGCTTCGACGAGGACAACGCGCCATCGGTTCTGGATCCGCGGTTCGCCTCCATGCGCAGTTGGGGTGGGTCGGGGTTTCTGATTGGGGTCGAGCAACGGGGGGGACTGATTCTCACCAACGCCCACGTAGTGCGCAATGCTACGAACCTGCAGGTGATGTCCTTGCTTACGAGCGAGCGCACGTTCGCAGCCGAAGTCGTTGGGATCGCTGCTCGTCAGGAGCCCGACGTGGCCTTGATAAAGCTCGTCGACGACGAGCTGGAGGAGTTCATCCGGCTCTGTGGGGGATCGGCACCCTACGTTGAGCTCGCGGACTCGGATGCGGCGCGTCGTGGTTGGCACATCAAAGCGATCGGTTATCCGTTCGGGATGGCCGAGCCGAACATTTCGGGTGGAGAGCTCTCCAACTTCGTGGCCGGAGATGAGGTTACCGTGGAGCGGCTTGTTACCGACGCCGCCATCAATCCCGGTAACAGCGGCGGCCCCGCGATAACTCGCGGGGGATTGGCGCTCGGGCTCAACACCGCGATAGTTGTCAACGCAGACAACATCGGTTTCATCACGCCAATCAACTATGCGAAATTGCTGCTGCCGCAACTGCTGTCGAGCAGAGAAGCGCGGGTTGCGGAAGTCGGGGCGCGGTTTCAGCCGAACTCACCCACCAACGCCGAGTACCTGCGGCAGTCCGATGTCGACGGCGTCATCGTCACGCGCGTGCGTCCCGAGGGCATGTTTGCGTCCGCAGGGATCGAACCCCTCGACGTGATCCGGCAGATAGACGAGCATCACGTCGATCGTTATGGGATCGTCAAAGGCCAGCAGGGTAACCGCAAGCGCAACCTCTATGATGTCGTGCGCCAGATTCCCGTGGGGCAGCCTGTGAAGGTGTGTGGTGTGCGCAAGGGTAGACCGTTCGAGCTGGTCGCGGAGGCGACGCCGGCACCCAACCACGGCATAGACACGCAACCCTACGTGGCGCAGCGGCGCTATGTCCTTTTGCAGGGCATGATTCTTCAGGAGCTCTGCTACGAGATCATCAGCGCGATTTCCAGCCAAATCTCCGGCAATTATTGGGCCGAGATCGACGATCGCTACGGAGAATCATCGAAGATAGTCGCGAGCTTCGTGATCCCTGGCTCGCCAGCAGACGACATGTTCTTCGGTATGGGAGCGATAATCACCAAGATCAACGGGCGGCACGTGCGCGCGATGGATCAGGTGGTTGATGCGATACGTACGCCGCTCGACGGGCGGCACCATCTCGTCTTTGTCGAGACCAGGCAGGGGCAGTTCGGGGTCTTCCAATTGTCAGCGCAGGAACGGGCCGAGCTACGCGTACAGAGTGTCGGGGAACAGATCGGCAGCTGATGGCGGTGCTGCCGCGGCGCCGTCCGGGTCGCCGGCGCTGCTATTCAGCGCATGGTCGCATGGCGCTGATCGGTCTGGTGTGTTGGGTCGTGTCATCGGCCTGTGCGAAGAAACACGAGCCGGAGCTTGCGTCGCGGCCTGCGCTGTCCGCTGTCGATCTGGAGTTCCGGCGTGCCGGCAGCTTTGGCGCCTTCCTCGACAAGCTGCCTGGCTTCACCCGGGTTGGGGGCGAGCAGCTACGTCTTGTGCGACCGCTCCCAGGCAGCGCAGCGCGTTCGTCCTATCGGCGCATCGCAATCAGGCCGGGGCCTTCCCGCAAAATCGCGGGAGCGGCGGTCAAGCTGCGTGCGACGTTGGGAGCCGTCATCCAGGGTGACCAGGCGACGTTCTCGTTTGACTGTGAGGGGCTCGTCCGGCCTTGGTTGCGAGGCTGGTTTTTCGGTACCTGGCGAGCGAAACGGGTCGCAACCTTGGATATCGAGGTGGGCGGCAGCAGCTATCCGGTGCGTTTCACGCGCGAGCCCCACCGCCTTTTTCGATACGACTTGCCCCTTCCGCAGTCGTTTTGCCAGGACAAGCGCCGCGATCGGCTCAAACTGGTCGCGCGTCCTGCAGATAGCGGCCTCGCACTGACGTGGCCGGTGCTGGTCAGTCGCACGGCGGAAGCGTATCCACCGGTGATTCTGATTTCCCTCGACGGCCTGCGCGCAGACTCATGGGACGGGCGCAGCTCGCGTCCGCCATCGCTTCAACAGTTCCACGACGATTCACTACGCTACCGGCGTTGCTACACCTCCTCCCCCGGGACCTCGGAATCGCACTCCACGCTGTTGTCGGGTTTGCGTCCTGGTGCAATTGGGCAGCATGCGAGCGGCGAAGTGCTGTCACTCGTATCGAACCTGCGGGATGCCGGTTACACCACACTGGGTTTCGTGGGCGGCGGCTTGATGCGTGCCCGCTTTGGCTTTCGATCCGGCCATCCGGGCTTCGCGCAGGGGTTTGACCTGTACCTGGAGGGGCTGCAGGTGCTGGCCGCTCGGCGTCGTTCGCGCACGCGCCAGATCGGGGATCCGCTACGCGCTGAGGCCAAGCTCCATACCCATACACTTGGGCCAACACTCGAACGCTCCTTGCGCTGGTTCCGCAAGTATCCTTCCGAGCCAGTCTTCCAGTTGTTGCATGCC
Source organism: Pseudomonadota bacterium (assembly GCA_022361155.1). Lineage (NCBI taxonomy): Bacteria > Pseudomonadati > Pseudomonadota > Pseudomonadota bacterium. The sequence goes on along the minus strand of JAKSBK010000147.1, from coordinate 24,261 downwards.
TACGACGTTCAGGAGTACCGCAGCGTCGCACGGGCCTACTGGGATCGGACGCTCGAAAAAGGGCTGGGCTTGGGAGCCGAGCGCGCCGATATCGAGCGCTGCGCCAAACGCGTCGGTCTTACCCGGGGCGAGCGCATGATCGTTCATTTTCCTTTCAGCAAGGGCTCGGGTGAGGATCGGGTCGAGCTGGCACAGGAGGATCGGACCTGTCACCGCAAGCTCACCGGGTTGCTTTACGAGGCTCGCGTGCGCAGCTCCGAGGACACCCTGGCGCGCTACTTCGATGCACTGCGCCAGCTGGGAGCCTACGATCGGGCGCTCATCCTCCTGACCTCGGACCACGGCGAGAGCCTGCTCGACGAGAGGGGGTCCGATGGGAGGCTACATTGGGGCCATGCTCGGCCAACGATAAAGAACCTGCATGTGCCCCTGTGGATCAAGCTCCCGGGGCGGACCAAGCAGGGCAAAGACATCGACGACGTCGTCGGGCTTGTAGACGTGCGCGCGACGATCGGGGGCGCGCTGGGAGTGAAGCTCGACGGACGCGATGGGATCGATCTGCTTGGCCAGCGGCACGAGCGGGCGAGGCCGCTGAGCTTCGCTGCGCTCCGCGGCGGCCGGGGAGCTATCCTGCCAAACGGCGATGTCTGCTCCTGGACGGGCCCCCTGACCAAACGCAAGACCGCAAGATCAACTGGCAAGCCGAGCGGGTCGGAGGCTGGCACGCGTCAAGCGAATGCGAGCAGGCCCTCCGGAGCCGCCTTTCGCTACTACCACGCCGGCCGCTGGGGCCCCGGCGATGCGACTGCGCGCAGCCGTTGCGAAACGGCTCTGGCACGCATCGACCACAAGCCTGCGGTTACTCGGTAGCGGGCTAGCGCCCAACCGGACAAGCGCTGGCGTGTCTCGGCGTGTGGCACGTCGGGACTGAATCCGGGGCGGGGTCGGGGTCAGCGTCGGGTCCCGATCCGGGTCCCGGTCCCTGTTGCGGCTCCCCATCGGTCCTGCGTGCGTCCGGAGGCGCGGCGCCCGGTTCCGTCTGGTTTTCCAGGGGCGACGCGCTTCGGGCCTTTTGGGCCTGGGCAGGCGGACAGGTGGGAATGGCCTGGCCCGGAAGGTCACGTGAGCAAGCGAGCGAGCTCGTCGGCCTCGGAGCGGCACCGATCGAGAAGCGCGAGCGTTCGTTCACTGGCTAGCCCGCACGCTTCTTGCGCGACTTGCACCAGGTGCTCCTCGTCGCTGGCATCGTCGCCGTCCAGGAGCAAGGCAGCCAGCTGCACGGCGGCCAGCCCGCCCTCGGTGCCGATCTCCGCATGATGGCTGGCGATGGCTGAAGCCAGAGCTTCGGGGAAGCTCCACTCGTTGCATAGCCAGGATGCAACATCGCCGTGATCCCAACCGTAGGCCTCCCGCTCGAGCTCCCACACGGCCAGCTCGCCTTGCTGCGCCCTTTCGAGGAGCTGCCCGTAGGTCGGATTCCGATGCTGTAGGATGAGCGGCACCGCCATGTCTTGCAGCAACGCGGCCGTGAAGCTCTCGCTCTGGGTTGCCGGATGGAGCTCCGCAGCGAACGCTCGCGCGGCCGCGGCCCGCCGGGTGGCCGACAGCCAAAAACGACGCCGCTGTTGACCCGTCTGCTCCGTCGTCCGGTCGAGGACACCACGTACTGCAGCGGACAGCAAATGCGCTTCGAGCTGGGCGCGCCCCAGCATGGAAGCGGCGTGAGTCACGTTGCGTACCGGGTTGCGCAGTGCATAGGCGCTGGAGTTGACCAGGCTGATGAGCTTCTGGCTCAACCCCGGGTCGCTTTCGATTAGTTTCGCGACCTCGCCGAGGCTCGAATCTGGATCGCGTAGCCTATCCAGCGCCCGATTCAGCAGTGCCGGAAACGATGGCAGCTCGTAAGACCCGAGCACCCGTTGGAGCTCACGCCGTGGATCGATGCGCTTGCGACGCAGAAACTCGAACATGGTTCAGTTGACCCTTAGTCAGCCCGTCTCGCGAGCTTGTTGGACAGAATGCTGAGTAAGCCACCTAGCAGGACGTAGCCGAGCAGCGCCTCGCTCATCGCGACAAGCTGCGCGGCCATCGACGCGGGCACTGCATCGCCGTATCCCAGCGTGGTTAGTGTTACAAGGCTGTAGTAGTAGGGCGACAGCGTGGTTTGATAATCTCCGAAATCGACCGACACCTTCGTGTAGAGGAACCCATATCCGATCGCGATGAACGCGGTGAGCACACTCCAGCGGACGAAACTACGACCGCAGTCCGAGGTCACCAGCCACAGCCAGTACATGATGCGTGTGAACCGGTTCCGACTCCTGAACTCGTGCAGGTAGTTCTGGTCCATGAGAAAGCGGCGGAACAAGTAGGCGCCACAGAAGTCTACGCTGGGAACGCGCGTGCCGATCCAGCATGCGGTCTCGTAGCCGGCCATGCCTCGCACGCGAGCCCCGTCGAGCTTTGCGTCCGTGAAGCTCGCGTTGTCCACGCGACATTGCTCTAGGTCGCAAGCTGCGAGATCGGTCCGCGAGAGATCTGCTTGCGCGAGCTCCGCGCCCCGCAGCAGGGCAGCGCGCAGGTGCGCACACCGAAGGTCGCAACCGTGCAGCTTCGCATTGACCAAAGTGACCGCGGGTAGATTCGCTTCGAACAGCTGCGCACCAGTGAGGTTCGCATGCCCGAAGTTCGCGTGTTCGGCATCGCACTGATTGAGCACCGCCTGCCTCAGATCAGCGGCCATGAGGTTGCAGTTGCGCAGCTTGGCCCGAAACAACGTGGCTCCCACGAGCCGCGCGCCCACGAGCGTGGCGCTGCTCAGATCGACATCGCTGAGCTCGGCTCCAGACAAGTCGCAATGCGACAGGTCAATCCCCGCAAGCTCGGCGCCGGTCAGGTGTGCCTTTCTCAGATCGATCCCCAATTCCCGCACGGGGCGCTGTTGTTCTCGGACCGCCTTCAGCGCACTGGGCAGATCGCGCTGCCGGCAGCCCGAGTCCGGAACGAGCCAGCCCGTGTCCGAGGCAGTGTCCTTCGATATCTTGGGGCTGGTCATTGCAGGTTCCGGGCCCTGTGCTGCAACCGTTCAGGCCCCGGTGAACCGTTACCTCTGCTTCAACGACACGTGGAGACAGTTGTGAACCGCACAGCCCTGGTGGGGGCGCAGCCGCCAGCCACCGCGGTGAGCCCCTCCAGCCCCCTCCAGCCGACCCTAGACCGCCGTAGGCTATCGCGGGCCAATGTACGTAGGAGTAGGTGTGGTTCGCCTGGCCCGCATCGGTCACCAACTTCGAGGTCACTCGGTCGAGGCGCCTGCGATGGCGGCCGATCCGCAGTCGAGGCACCGGAGGCATAGTCAACGCTATCGGAGTTCTCGTCGCTTCGCTCCTGCGATCCCGGAGGATGCTCTGGAGACGAGGACGCGGCTGCCAGGGCGGGCGGATCGGTCGAGTGGGCCGGAGGCTGGTGACCGATGCGGGCTAGAGCGTGGGCTCGGGCATGCCCGGGCCCGGCTTTGCGAACAGGTCGCCCTGAAGCAAGTCGCAACCCAGAGCGAGCAAGGCGTCGCGCTCGGCCGCCGTCTCCACACCTTCTGCCACAACAGGAATCCGCAGGTCCGAGCAGAGCTCCGTCAACATGGAGATCACCCGTTGTTTGGTGGCGATCTGCTCTACGTCCCTCACCAACGCCATGTCGAGCTTCACGATGTCCGGCTTGACCAACGCCAGGCAGTTGAGGCCTGCATACCCGGCGCCGATATCGTCAAGCGCGATGCGGAACCCCAGCTTGCGCAACGCCGCGATGCGCTCGCTCACGTCCTCGACGTCCTCGAGGGGAGCTCGTTCGGTCAACTCCACGACGACCCGAGTGCTGATCGGCGCCAGAGGCGAGTCGGGTGCGAACAGTGTTTCGTCGAGGAGCTCTTTGGTGTGCACGTTGATGAAAAGCAGACGATCCGGGGGTTGTTTCGCCAACGGTGCGCCCGCCTTGCCGCGGACGGCTCGTCCAATTTCGGCCACCCGATCCAGTCGCTCTCCGAGATCGAACAAGGCACCGGGACTCGCAAGCGTAGGTTCGGGAGATCGGCAGAGCGCCTCGTATCCGTAGACCCTTCGACGGGACCAGCACACGATCGGCTGGTAGACGCAATACAGTCCCCGAACCGCGCGCGAGAAGCGAGTACCCAGGTTGCCACTATCTGGACTGGATTGCGCTGCTTGATTGCCCGGCTCGCGCCCGATCGCAACGGAGTCGTCCATGCGCTGCGTGCGCTCTGTGGCCTCCGCCATGACTTCCGCTGCGTTGGGATACCTGCGCCGCCACAGGCCGGCGTCGGGCCGGCGTTCGCGTTCCTGCGGCTCTGACCGCGGCGCAAGCGGCTCGTATCGCTCTGGAGCGACCGGCTTACCTGCGGGGCGTACCCTGCTGAGCAACGAGTGCAGGCACTGCTTGAGCGCTTGCGCCCCTACGTCGCTGCGCAGCGTGTAGTGCACGGCCGCACGGTTCACGGCGCCCGAGAGCACCTCGATGTCCGGCTCATCGAGGTACAAGACCCGCAGGGCTTCGGGCCAGCGGTAGCGTACGGTTTCGAGCAGGGCTACGGCTTCGTTGCCAGCCTGGTTCGAGACCACCACGTCGACGTGCGACGCCTGCAGCTGCTGCAGTGCATGCAGCGAGCTCGAAGCCAGCAGCGCCAGCGTGTTCTCGTCGTCCAGGGTGGCTTTCGTGTCGAAACCCGAGCCGGGTTGGGTCACCATCAGGACGATCAGCTTTCTTGCCGAAACGCGCACCGGCGCCGGCGGTGCAGCGGGTGCCATGTCTTGGGGGGTCTCGTCCGAGGTCGCGCCACTCGTTTCGATGGCGATCGCGGCGCGGGTGGCGTTGTTGGGCCCCCCAAGGAGGCCGAGGTTCTTCTCTCGACTCACACGACTCCTAAACGTTTGCTTAACAACACCTAGGCTAAACCAGTACTACATGGCCTTGCCAGCAGTGCTACAAACACCTATCTGCTCCCACCATACCACACAAACGGAACGGGCACGTGGATATTTGCCCAACCTTGTAGGCGGTAGGTGGTAGGCGGCGGGTAGCTGGCGGTTGTCTGTGCCAAGGACTTGACAAGCTCTCCGGCTCTACGGCTTGGGGCGGTGGGGCGAGTCCGGTAGGCCAAGCCCCTGCAAACCGAAGCCGTCGAGCACCTGCACAGGGCCCAGGGCGATCAGATCGGGTGACGGGAGTGAGGCCTGGCCCTTTGCGGGCGGCGGGGCTCTTGCCACGCGGCAATCCGATCCAGCTGGGGGCGGTTGGCCAGGATCGCGGCACGGCTCGGGCGCGCCGGTCATCTTGGCAAGGGGGGCGTCGCGGGAGTCGCAGGCCGAGTCCACACCCTCGGCCACGCTGCGCTCGGCGGAGCGTGCCTTACAGCGTTGCGCGAGCAGGCTGGAATCCGGCAGCAGGGGGGGTTCGCAAAGCCGCCACTCTTGGCTGCTTCTCGCGTACGACGCACCGTCGAAGCAGCGCTGCTTGCGCCGCAACAGATCGTGGCAAAGGTCACCGGGCCGTTCCCAGCCGTTGCGCCCGTCGCAGCGCCTGGTGAACCAATCGAAGTGCCGCCGGCGGCTAGCACAGTCGGCACCGGGCAACACCCCGAGCTGGGGTGGAGGCGGCAGATGATCGATGCCCGCGCGCTTGGCCACGGTCCGGGCTTGGGCCCGCGCCCTGCGGGCGCGCTTGGCCACCGCCTTGGCGCGCCGGGTTGCGCCGCGGGCCTTGCGCCAGGCGTCGTCCGAGCGCGACACGGCGGCGTTTGCCGTCTTTTCGAGCTCGTCGGGGCTCGGAGCTCTTTCCTCGCCCGCCGCCCCTTCCGGCTGGGTAGGCGCTGCCGGTGCTTGGCCGCGCCCAGCCGGAACGGCAGCATCTACGGCAGTACGGGCGGCCGCTTGCTCGGCCCGCTGTTTCGCCGCCAATGCCTGTATTTCCGCGCCTTTCGCTGCTCTGGTTTGGTCGACCGCCGAGGCTTCCAGCTCGGCTGCAATGCGTTCCTCGCGTAGCGCGCGCATCCGCGCTTGCAGTGCCGTAGCGCGATCACGGGCCGCTTCGATCTGCGGGCGGGTCGCACGCTTGGCCGCGTTGGGTAGCTCGCTGCTCAGTACGGCCAAAACGTTGACCGCTCCTGGCTTCGATCGGGCCTCGATGGTGGCGGAGCCGCTTTCGTCGTCCTTGCAAGCCTCGAGCTCGCGCTGCAGCAGCTCGATCGTGCTCCGGGTCCAGCCGGGGTCGCTTCCGCCGAGGCCAGCAGCCGAGCCCGGTACGCTCTGCCGAGTGCTTCGCCTGGTTTGGCTTCCGAAGCTGCGACACGCCCACAGCATCCAACGCATCTCCGTCGTGGACGGCAGGGCAGGGTCACTGGCTTCCCGTGCGCCCGGACCGTAGGTGTCGACGGACAGCCAAGCTCCGTTTTGACAACCCACGCGCGTGTTGCGCTGCGCCTGAGCCTCCCACGCAAAGTCCAGGTAATCGAGGCGATGCACGACGTCGTACGCGCGAGCCTCGTCCGTGGCGTCGATTCTCCATTTGCCACCTTCCCAGTGGCCACTCATGAACGCGTCGCTTAGTCGCGACTCCACCACGCAACGTACCAAGCCGTACGAGTCCACCAGACACACGCTCCGAGGTCGTCGGATCGCGGTGGCTTGCTGCGGCTCGGACTCATGCGCACGGCGCTTCGCCTTGCGTGGTTGGCGCTTGAGCGTGCTCCGCTGCCGGCGCACCGAATCGGCCTGCCGCTTCAGTAGCGCGAGTTCGTGCTGCATTCCTTGCAGCCTGAGCTGCTGCTCGTGACTGGGATACAGGGAGCGCGCCAGCCGTCGTTCCAGGAATTGGAGCACGTACGCGCGCTGTTCGAGATCGTCGAGCTTGTCTTCGCTGTAGCTATCGAGGAGCGTCTCGGACGCGCTGTTTCGGAGTACCGCTTCGCGTGCAATGCGGTAATCGCGGAACTCCTGAAGCCGACGCTTGCTTCCTGACTGGCTCGGAGTCTTTCGGTACAAGCGAGGGACGTAACGGTTGCCCCGGTGCGCGCTTGCGAAGCGCCTCCAGGCTACAGCCTCTGCGGCTTCTTCGGGTTTTCGCGTGGCGTCGCCGTTCTGGTCCGCGGCGGCGGCTTCCCCACCGTTCTGGGGCTCTTCGCATGCACCGACGATTGGGGTCGCAGCCAGCGCCAGCGCGAGTGCGGGTGAAAGGGTCAGACGCGGCACCGGCTCCACGAAGCAATTCTCTGCGGATAAGGGCGCACCTGCAAGAGGCATCGAGGCTCTCTGCTGCACACGCAAGCTGCTGCACCCGCAAGCAACGGGCTCGCCGCATGCGATCGAGCCGGTTTATGGTGTAGTGTCGCCGACGTCGATGTGAGTCGGACGATGTAAGGAGGTGCGGGTCATGGGTCGAACGAACCAGCACGCGCGTGCGAACACACGGAGCCAGGCAAGAGGCGAGCAGCTGCCCAACCTCGACGCCCTCAAGGCCGACCCCTCTCGATTGGTCAAAACCAACCCCTGCGCATCGCTGATCGACTTGGGCGATGGGTGCCTGTGTTTCGAGGTGCACACGAAGATGAACGTTTTGAATCGGGAGGTGATCACGTTCCTTCCCCAGGCCATCGAACAAGCCGAGCGCAACTTCCGCGCCCTGGTGATTGGAAACGGGGGCAAGCACTTTGGAGCTGGGGCGGACCTGCGCGTGTTCTTGAGCGCGGCACACGCGGGAGCGTGGCACACCATCGAGACCGTGATCCGCGACTTGCAGGCGGCACTGCAGGGCCTGCGCCATGCGGGCGTGCCTGTCGTGGCGGCACCCGCCGGTTACGCGCTTGGAGGTGTTCTGGAGCTGGCAATGGCAGCTGATGCGTGCGAGGCCCACAGCGACGTTCAGGCCGGGTTGGTCGAGACCCGCGTAGGCTTGCTGCCGGCGGGCGGAGGATGCTTGCGGATGGTGCAGCGGTACGCGCAAGATGCTCCGGATGCCGCAGAGGCCAGCGAGCCTGCGCTCATGAACGAGGCCTGGCGCAATATCTGCGAGGGCAAGGTCTCCTCGGATGCCGCAGAGGCCAAGCGGATGCGCTACCTGCGTCCTCAGGACAGGGTCTCCAACCATAGGAGCGAGCTGCTTGGGCGCGCCAAGGAGCGCGGCCTGAGCTTGGCGGAGGCGAGCTACAACCCCCCGGAGCCCTCCCGGTTGCGCGCTGCCGGAAGTGCCGCGGCCAAGGCGCTTGAGGCTGCCGCCGAAACGACGCTACAACAAGGCGCCGCCAGCGATCACGATGCGTTCATTTTCGGCAGGGTCGCTCACGTGCTATGCGGCGGCGAGGTCGCGGCAGGGACTTTGCTCAGCGAGCAGGCATACCTCGATCTCGAGCTGGAGGCTTTCCTGGCGCTCTGCGGCGAGCAGAAAACCCAAGCACGCATCGAGCACCTGCTGAGCCACAACAGGCCGCTTAGAAACTGACCCGGCCTGGTACCGCACCAGTGCTCGCGGCCGGAAGTCCGATCCGGGTCTTCTCCCGGCTAGGCCGCGGGCACGACCGCGCGCAGCGCGGCATCGACAAGGAAGGTGCCTGAGCAAGCGCGGTGGGGGCCGGGTTTCGGAGCCGACCCTCGCCCCCTCCTGCGGCCGGCGGAGAAACCCGGATCGAACTTCCGGCAAAGGGGTACTGGCCCGAGCTCAGCCCGAAATCGACCCTCGTACCCGTTGCCTATGGCAACCTGTGGGTAAGCCTGCTACACCGGTGGCTGATCAGAGCTCGCGTGCGGGCCTGATGTGGCGCGAGGCCGCGGGCAAACATCGGGCGGCCCTTCGGGGCTGGGGTCCACTAGGAAGGTCACCATGACGAGCAAGTACGGGCGATGGTGGGCAAGCGGGCGGCAAGCTGGCGCGGCCGTCCTGGTCGCTGCGGCTGTGCTTCATGGCTGCGACAAGAAGCCGTGGCAGGGTAGCGAGGGCGCCTCCAAACAACCGCAGGCCACCTCGGGTCAAGCCGCCGCCAAGGCAGGCGAAAAGAACGCCGATGGCACGAAAACCGCGGCCGCAACAGCAATACAAGGACCGTGTGGCAACTACGCGGCGCGAATCTGCAAGGAGGCTGGTGATAGCTCGCCGGCCTGCCGCTCGATGACCGAGGCTGCGAAGCTGTTGCCGGCTCAAGCCTGCAAGCTTGCGCTGGCCAACATGGCCTACTCCATCGGCGTGATGGCCGAACAGCGCAAGCTCTGCGTCAAGCTGGTAGGCAGGCTGTGCGCGGATTTGGGCGACCAGACCCAGACGTGCAGCATGGTCAAGGACAGGACCAAGCAGTTTACGCCCGATCGGTGCCAGAGCATGCTCGGCCAATACGACAAGGTGCTTGCGGATCTGAAACGCATGGAAGAGCGCAATCAACCGCTGGCCCCAGAACAACAGGCCAAGATCGCAGCGGGGAACGCACCCTCATTCGGTCCGAAGACAGCCAAAGTTACGGTGGTGGAGTTTTCCGATTTCCAGTGCCCTTATTGCTCGCGTGCCGTGGAGACCGTCCACAAGATCCGCGAGCAGTACCCCGATCAGGTGCGTGTCGTCTTCCGCCAGTTCCCGCTGTCGTTCCACACGGACGCCAACCGTGCGGCACAGGCGGCGCTGGCGGCCCATGCACAGGGCAAGTTCTGGGAGTATCACGACAAGCTGTTCGAGAACCAAAAGGCCCTGGACCGCGAGTCCCTCGAGCGCATGGCTCGCGAGGTGGGGCTCAATCTGCGGGCCTTCAAGAAGGCTTTGGATGAGTCCACTTTCGAGGCGGTTGTGAACGAGGACCTGGCGCTTGGCAAAGCGGTTTCCGTCTCGGGTACTCCGTCGCTATTCGTCAACGGAGTGCGCGTGACCAACCCGTACGACTTTGCGGCGGTCTCGACGCTGATCAAGAAGAAGCTCGGCCAGCCCAAGCAAGGCACTTGACGACCCGGGCCCCCGGTGTGGCTCGAGTGCTCGCCCCGCGAACGTGGGCGGCGCATCAGCGCCTCGGGACTTGAGAGCTTTCCAGCGTTCGTTTTTGTCTGGCAGGCTCGGCACATGTCTGCTAAAAAGCGCCACGTGTTTTTGGGGGGCGCGCCGTGCCGATTTTTTCACCGGCGGTCCTGGCGTGTGTAGGCTCCTAGAGGACGTCTTGGGAGCCCACCGAGTAGCGAAGAAAGCTAGCTCTGGGCGCGGGTCGTTTGCGTGGTTACGTTACGAACGAAGCTGAGCATCTGGGCTCGGACCCGGTGGATTTCGGGCGCTGGCGCTCGCAAGTTGGGGGTGTTCAAGGTCGTGAAATCGGCCGTTTTAGTGAGGGAGGTGATAACTTCATGTATACGCTGACCGTTTTTCTGGCTGGATTCTGCGGAGCCCTCGTAGCGGGCCGCTTTGTTAGTGGAGTCGAGAAGGAAGCCGCCCACATCCTACAGGGAAGTGGGCACCTGACGGCCGTGGGCTCCATGGCCAGGCTTGTAGGGGTAGCGATCGCCCTGGCCCTGCCGGCGCTGCTGCATCCCAGGGCGGTCGTGGTGTCGGTCCTGGTGTTTGCCGCCAGCCGCAACCTGGCTCTGCTGCAGCATGCCGGGATTGTGCCGTCCTGGAACGAGCTGGTACGCCGGCTCGGGCGGCTGCGTAGCCGCCGCTGTCAAATGAGCGCGTCCACCCCTGGGGTGTGAGTATGTCGCTGCGCCGAGATCACTCCCGCTGTCGTACAAAATCTCGTGGATTCGGCTAGTGCCTCGCCACAGGAATCCTGGTTGGTTGGGGCCTGCAGTGGGGCTCGCTGGCAAGGCGGACCGACGGAGACTGCGGTTCATTTCGATGCGGTGCAGCGCATATTCGAGGAGGTCCCAACGCCGCCAGCGGGCGCCAGGGCTGGGGCCAAACGATCAGGATTCCTGTGGCGAGGTACTAGTTAGGGCTGACGAGGCGGTTAGAAGCGTCACACAGTGACCGCCTGTCGTTGGGTCGAGCTGAGACACGAGCAACTCGCCGGTGAGGCCGATCGGCCAGCCGCATCGGCGCGCCTCGGGGGGGCACGGGGGCCGGTCGCTTCAAAGTGAGTCCAGGGTGCCCTCGTAGAAGCCGTTGAGCAGCGAGCTGTAGCGTTGCTCCACCTTGTCGCGGCGGACCTTGAGGCTCGGCGTGAGCATGCCGTTTTCGACACTGAGATCCTCTGGCAGCACGGCGAATCGCTTGATTGTCTCGTAGCTCGCAAGTTTCTCGTTTACCGCGGCGACCGCGTCCTGCAGCATTTGTTGGACGTCCTCGTGCTGGATGAGCTTCTCGTAGGGGCTGCCGCCGGCGTCGTGCGCTCGAGACCACTGTTCGATAGCCTCTCGGTCGACGGTCAGCAGCGCGCTGCAGAAGTTCCTGCCGTTGCCGTGGACCAGAACCTGGCCCAGGTAGGGGCACTGCGCCTTGAGTTGCGCCTCGATCTTCTGGGGGGCAACGTACTTGCCGCCCGAGGTCTTGATGAGGTCCTTCTTGCGATCGGTGATGCGCAGGTAGCCGTCCGGATCCAGCTCGCCAATATCGCCCGTGCGCAGCCAGCGATCTTCCGTGAGCGCCGCGCGCGTAGCCTCGGGCATGTTGTGATAGCCGCGCATTACACCGCGGCCCCTCAACAGCACTTCCCCATCAACGTCGATCTTCACCTCGGTTCCCGGCAGGGGTGTACCGACCGCACCGAAGCGGAGGGAACCCAGGCGGTTCAGGACCGCGCCTGCGCTCGACTCCGTCAGCCCGTAGCCCTCCAGGATCACGATGCCTGCCGCGTGAAAGAACTCGGTCATCTGCCCTGATAGCGGCGCACTGCCCGAGAGCATGAAGCGGATGCGACCGCCAAAACGCGCCCGCAGCTTGGAGAAGACGAGGCGATCCGCAACGCGGTACCGCAGTGCCAGCATCCCACCCGGTGTGCCGCCTTGCTGGCGCAGCGCGGACGCCTCCCTGCCGACGCCGAAGGCCCAACGAAAGATGGCGTACTTGACCACCCCACCGCTCTTCGCGGCCATGACCACCTTGTTGTAGATCTTTTCGAAGATGCGCGGAGGAGCTGCCATCCAGGTCGGCTTCACCCGACCCAGGTTGTCGACGAGCTGTGGGATACGGCCGTCGACGGTCGTGGCAAAACCAACCTGAATCGGGCAGACGATCAGCATCTTGCCGAACACGTGGGACAGAGGAAGCCACAGGTACTGGTGGTCGTCAGGGTGAAGCAGGCCGAGCGCTTCGGCCGCTTCGCCCTGGTAGACCCAGCAATCGTGGACGAGCTCGACACCCTTGGGTCGTCCCGTCGTGCCCGAGGTGTAGATGAGCGTGGCGAGCTGGTCGCGGCTGATCGCCCGAGCGATTGTTGCGAAGCGGTCCTTGTCCTTGTCGTGGTACTGCCGCCCGCGCGCTTCTAGCTCGGCCAGGCTCATCACCCATTCGTCGGGCTCCGGCTCACCCTCGAACACGACCACCCTGCTGAGGTCGGGCAACTGTTCCCGTTGGGCGCGCAGCTTCTCGAGCTGCTGGGCGTCCTCGACGAAGGCCACCACGCTCCGCGAGTCGGTCAGGATATACCGGCATTCCTCCGGCAGGCCTGAAGGGTAGATGGTCGTGGTTGCGCCTCCCGCGCACGCGATACCAAGGTCGGCCAGGATCCACTCGATGCGGGTACTGGACAGAATCGCGCAGCGCTGCTCCGGTCTCAGTCCGATCTCGGTCAACCCTGCCGCGATGGCCCTGACACGCGCCGCCGCCTGTTGCCAGGTCAGGCTCCCCCAGTCGTCGCCGGCGGGGAACTGGTAGGCAAGGGCGTCCGGGGTGGACTCCGCCCGGTGCAGAAACAGCTCCGGTAGTGATTTGAAACGGGCCATGATGCATCCCTCCTGGTGGCGCTGAGCCGAATCATCGTCGGATCAAGTTAGGGTGGCTGGCAAGTCACGCAGGCGGGCGGGAGTGCCAGCTGACGCTGCGCACGCCGTCGAGACCGCCAAGCAGCTTGACCATTTCGTGCGCCTGGAACTTCTGCTTCGAGCGGACATGGAAGGCGATCTCGGTGAGCTCTTGCTGGGTGTCCTCGGTCGCGCTCATGTCCATCAGGCGCACACTGCGCTTCGACAGCAGCTGCTCGACCGCCTCGCACGTCTCGTGGGACTTGTCCCGCGCCACGCTGACCACGATCACGCGATACAGCCGCGACGGGATGATGTTGCCCGCGTAGTTGAGCAGCCACAGCACAGCCAGCGCAACCAGCGTGGTTGCCGTGGCGAGCGCGTAGTGGCGCAGGCCGATGACGATGCCCAGCCCCGCGGCAAACCAGATGCTGGCCGCCGTGGTGACTCCTCGGACCAGATCGCCGAGCTTCACTACGACGGCTCCGCCGAGGAAGCCGATTCCCGTGACAATGCCAGACGCGATGCGCCCTGGGTCAAAGCGTACGAGCTCGTTCGAAGCCTCTCCTTCGAACGGCCCAGGGAGCGCCGCCGACACGATCATGATGACAGTGGCTGCGAGGCACACCAGGATCATGGTGCGCAGCCCTGCGGCCCGACCTCGCACTTCGCGCTCCAGGCCGATCGCGCCACCGTACACAACGGCCATGCCAATTTGGATTAGCGGATGCGCTCCTTCGGCGAGCAAAGGCTCCATATTCTCTGCAAGACGGTCTCAGGGCGCGCCCCCTCTCGTCAAGCAGTCCCTAGGCTGCGTTGGAGATCTCGGGTTTCAGTCGCTCGCGCAGCTTGCGTTTGGCGCGGGCCTCGAGCTGTCTTGCGCGCTCTCGCGATACTCCAAGCTGGCGGCCCAGCTCCGCCAACGACTCCTCTTCGTCACCCATGATCCGTCGCTCCACGATGAAACGCTCGCGCTTGTCGAGCGTGCTCAGCGCAGCACCGAGCTCGCGACGCAGGATATGTTCCCGCTCGCTGTTGAGGTACGTTTGCTCTTGGCCTGCCCCGTGATCGGCCATGAGATCGAGAAGCGTTAGGTTGCCCTCCGGGTACGCGGGTACATCGAGCGACGAATCCCGAGCATCCAGCTGCAGGAGCATTGCTCTCATCTTGTCGGCCTTCACGTTGAAGCGCCTGGCGAGCTTTTGGTTGCGCTGCTCCTCGTCGCCGATCAGATTCGAGATTCGGGCTCGCTCGCGTCGCAATCTAAAGAAGACCTTCGAGCGCAGCACGCCCGAGCCCCCTCCCACCATGCTCGTGGAACGCACCACGAGGTCCAGCACCAGGGCTCGAATCCAGTAGCCCGCGTAGGTGACGAAGCGGGTTCCCCGGGTGGGGTCGAACTTTCGAACAGCCATCGCGAGGCCCAGGTTGCCCTCCGCGATAAGCTCAGCCAGGGGAATACCGTAGTGGCGGAAGCGTATCGCCACGGCCACCGCGAAGCGCAGGTTGGCCTCGACGAGCCTGTGCCCTGCGGCCACGTCTCCCTGCCGTGCACGCACGGCCAGCTGGTGTTCCGTCTCGCGATTCAGGACAGGAACCCCTCGTACCCGTTCGATGTAACGAGTCACCGCTTGATCTGCCGGCATGCCATCACCATCCCTGGCTAATCTGAAGTTCCGCCTGGGGGAACTCAGGGCTAATATTACGTAACGTAACGTTAGCTGTTCCGAGACGGCTGTCAATATGCCCGCGCGCTACACCCCGAAGCTCGATCCACAGCCGCAGGTTGTTTATGCCCGCCGGCATTGCACCCACGCGCCCTGCGAAATCATCCCGAAGCTCGATCCACAGCCGCAGGTTGTTTATGCCCGCGCGCCACACCCCGAAGCTCGATCCACAGTCGCAGGTTGTTTATGCCCGCGCGCCACACCCCGAAGCTCGATCCACAGTCGCAGGTCGTTGTGCCCGCGCGCTACACCCCGAAGCTCGATCCACAGCCGCAGGTCGTCTTGGCGGTTGGGTTGTTGAACTTGAAGCCCGCCCCGTGCAGCCCCTCGACGTAATCGATTACAGTGTCAGCGAGATATTGATAACTCATCATGTCGACATACAATTCGATGCCGTGAGAGCTAAAGTTCTCGTCGAGCTCACTCGTCTCATCGTCGAAATACAGATCGTAGCTGAAGCCTGAGCAGCCGCCGCCGATTACGCGGACACGCAACCCTTGCCCCGATAGGCCCTCGGTGTCCTGGATTTCTTTCACTTTTTCTGAAGCGCGTTCGGTGAGGGAGATCATGGGTGTTCGGCTCGCTAGCTACACGTTGGTGCAAAAAGGCAGCAGGCCAGGCACGCCTGCCTTCCATAAGCAGTATAGGAACGGGTCAGGCCAGCCGCCAGGGATGGCAAACCGCCGGCGACCGTACACGATGGGCGTCTAT
This sequence comes from Pseudomonadota bacterium, assembly GCA_022361155.1. NCBI lineage: Bacteria > Pseudomonadati > Pseudomonadota > Pseudomonadota bacterium. Next base: position 8,900 of record JAKSBK010000147.1, on the reverse strand, counting down.
GGGGCCTACAGCCGAGCGGGTCAAGGGTGCATGTTGTGGTGGGATCGTGATAGACAGCGGCTGGCCCGGCGGAAATGAGCGATCTGGCTGGCAGGAACGCTTTGGTCACGGGAGCTGGCCGCCGAGTGGGAGCTGCGATCGCTCGCCACCTCGGTGCCCAGGGGGTCAACGTGGCTGTTCACTACCACGGTTCGGAAACCGGTGCCCTGGAGACCTGCAGCGCGATCGAGCGCTCCGGCAGTAGGGCGGTGCCGTTAAGGGCCGATCTGACGACTCGTGAGCCCTGCCGGCTGTTGATCGATCGAGCCGAGAGGCTGCTTGGCGGCCTCGACCTGCTGGTCGCGTCGGCGGCGAGCTACGAGCGGGTGGCGTTCGAGGCGATCGACGACGCATCGTGGAACCGGAGCCTCGAGCTCAACCTCAACGCTCCCTTTGCGCTGGCCCACCGTGCACGCGGCGCGCTTCGCCGCACGCGAGGGAGCATCGTATTCCTTACCGACATGGCAGTGCGGGCTCCCTACCCCGACTACGTTCCCTACCTCGTTTCCAAGGGTGCTCTGGTGCAGCTGATGCGCGTGCTTGCGCTCGAGCTGGCACCCGAAGTCCGGGTCAATGCGGTCGCTCCCGGCACCGTCTTGCCCCCTGTGGACATGGACGCGGATGAGCTCGGACGCATCACCCAGGCGATTCCTCTCGGCAGGGCCGGGCGCCCCGAGGACGTTGCAGATGCGGTGCTGTATCTGGTTCGTGCGTCTTACGTGACGGGCCAAGAGCTCGTCATCGACGGCGGGAGGCTGCTGGGACACTCGGGTCACCGGACCAAGCCAGCCTGAGACGAGTTTTGGGCCTGCGGACTTGGGCGAACCCTTGGTTACGCCACAACCGCTCCCACCCGCACCTGGGCCTGGCCGGCGCGCAGCGTGCTGCCCTCCCGCTCTGCTGCCGACTTGACGTACCCGAAGGCCAGGCCCTCACCCGTTTCGGGATCGCGAACAACGCTCGTGAGCCGGCCTGCCGTCTTGCCCTGCTCATCCTGCAGCGCCTCTCCCGCGGCCGGCAGCGCTCCGCTGCCATCGATCCGCAGGGTCAGCCGTGCAAGACGCCTGTGGACCCTGCCACGGCTGTCGAGCATGCATACGACCTCCTGGCCGAGATAGCAGCCCTTGCTGAAACTGAGCGCTCGCGCGAGCCCCGCTTCTTGCGGGTAGTTGTCAAGGTCGAAATCGGCTCCGAACTCTGGCACGCCGAGCCGAACCCGGGCCAGCTCCCAATCGCACTCCTGTACCTGCCCTCCTGAAAGGCCTCGGGCCTGTTGGGCGAGTTCCCTCATCACAGGGTGCGCGCTTTCGCGAGGGCACAACACATAGTAACCGCCGGTTCCGAGATCGTCGCAAGGGTAGTGCTCGCTGTGCTTGGGAAGCGTGTCGATCATGCGCGCTGCGGCGGGACCCTGTAGGCAGATTACGCCGAGGTCGTTTCGGGGCACCAGCTCTACCTCTTCCATCACGAGGTACTTGTCGAAGCTCTCGATGACAGCCTGCGCGGCCATGGCGGGTAGGAAGCCAAGCAGCGCATCCTTCGTCGCTGCGACCCACAGGTCTGCCAGTACCTTGCCCTTGACCGTCGTCGCCAGTGCGTAGATCGCCTCGCCCGGCTTCAGCGCCCGAATATCGTTCGTGATCTGCCCATTGAGCCAGCCGACCCGATCCTCGCCTCGCACCTCGAGTACCGTTCGATCGGAGCGCAGTCGGATCCCGACGCTGTCCACGAGCAACCGAGCGCCGCATGCAGAGGTGCGAGCCATGGCTGAGCGTAAACATGGTGTCGTGCTTTTCGCCTGGCAAGCGCTGGTCTTGGGCAGACGGGGCCCTAAGGCCTACAGGGGGCTCCAGACACGATCTGCGTTTCGATCCCTTTGGCGCACAGCCTCAGCGCCCCGCTCGGCGCCACCCCGATCAGCGTGCCCTCTATCCCCTCGCAGCGCACCAGCTCGCCCCGCCACGCAAGCCGTTCGTTGACCAGAGCCGCCACGGCGGCTGGCCCCTCGCTCATGAAACGCTCGACGGTTCGTTCGACCTGCTCCAGGACCGTTGCCAGCGCCAACGCTCGCTCGATCTCATCGCCGCGCACCATGGCCAGCGACGTTGCGCCGCGCGCGAGCTCGGGTGGGAAATCGCGTCGGTTCACGTTGAGGCCAATACCGATGATTATCGGGCCGTGATCTGGCCCCGTGCTTGCGGTCTCTACCAGGACTCCCGCGCACTTGCGCTCTCCTATCCACACGTCGTTTGGCCACTTCAGCCTACCGCGGTGGTTGGGTCCGACCAGACGCTCCACGGCCTGCGCCACCCCGAGCCCTACCGCCAGCGTCAGCGGTGGTAGCAGCGCAGTGGGCTGATCCAGGCGCTCGACGATCGAAAGGTACAGGTCCTTGCCAGGGGGCGAGAGCCAGTGGCGCCCGCGCGAGCCGCGGCCCTGCGTCTGTTCGTCGGCGACCACGACATGCCCGCGTGCCGCGCCAGCGTCGGCTGCATTCCTGGCGTCATCGTTGGTCGAGAGGGTGCGTTCACGCAGGTCGAGGGAGCGCCCGTAGCACGTGGTGCGAAGCCGGAGTCTCACGGCTGATGCATCCAGTCCAGGCCGATGTCCAGCGCCGCGGCCGAGTGGGTCAGAGCACCGACGCTGATGACATCCACGCCGCTGCTGGCGAGAGCCGGCACGTCGCTTGCTTGTATGCCGCCCGAAGCTTCCACGATCGCCCGCCCCGAGATGCTGGTCACCGCCGCCGCCACCTCGTCGGGGCTGAAATTGTCCAGGAGAATCCAGTCTGCGCCCGCTGCGATAGCTTCATCTAACTGCGCCAGGCGATCGACTTCGCAGCCGATTCGGGTTGTGTGCGGTGCGGCCGCTCGCGCGCGCCGTATCGCCAGATCGAGCGAGCCGCAGGCCGCCACATGGTTGTCCTTGATAAGGACCCCGCTAGCGAGGTCGCCGCGGTGGTTGTATCCGCCGCCACAGCGCACCGCGTAGCGCTCCAGCGCCCGAAGCCCGGGCGTCGTCTTGCGGGTATCGGCGATACGCGTGCGGCAGCCCGCAGGCAGCTGCTTCACGTAGCTGTGCGTTGCCGTGGCCACCCCGCTGAGGCGTTGAAGGAAGTTCAGGGCGACGCGCTCGCCGGCCAACAGGGCCCGTGCGGGGCCAACCAGCTCCGCGATCACGCTCCGAGCCGGCAGCCGAGAGCCGTCGTCGTGGAGAGCCACTAGCTGGACCGAAGCGTGGACGCGCTCGAAAACCCGTCGCACCGCCGGCAAGCCGCTGAGGATCAGATCCTGGCGGGTGACGACATGCGCGCGTGCGGTCTGCTGCTCAGGGATGCAGACCCAGGTGGTCAGGTCTCCCCGCCCGATGTCTTCCTCGAGCGCCAGCTCCACTGCCTTCTCGAGCGCCGCACGGGGAATACCGCCCTTGCCACGATTCACGCCCCCGAGCTTAGCCCGCATCGCACGCCCAAACTACAACCAGCCGCGCACCAGGACGTCGGCGTACAGGTTGCTCAGGCAGTGAAACACGGTGGCAGCACCGATTCCTTGCCGGCGCGCTCGCAGCCAGCCAAAGGCCAGTGCGGGAAAGGCCACCGCGAGACGTGCGGGGATCAGGTCTACCAGGAAGTGCATCACTCCGAACAAGACGGCTTGCAGCAGCAACGCCGGCAGCGATACGTGCGCGCCGAGCAAGCGCACGCGCCGGGCGAGGCCGTCGTCCAGGCGCGTTTGGAAGTAGCCCCGGAACAGGGCTTCTTCAGGCAAGGCCACCAGCAACAGCTGGCTCAGCAGGAACGCGGCAGGGTCGGCGGGCCAGTGGAGCGTGAAAGGATGCACTGGAGCGTGCCAGAGGTAGAAGCCCAGGGCAAACGGCGGAAACACGAGCGCCGCGACAGCCAACGCGACCGCGGCTTCTCGCAAGAAGTGCGGCAGGGCTCGGCACACGGCCTGGGCGAGATCGATGATCGCTGCGCGCACACCCGGGGGCGACAACGGGTTCGGCGTCAGCAGACCCGCCAGGTCGATTCCGAAGCGGCGCAATCCATCAGGCTCCCGCTGAGCCAGCCGCACTGGGATTGCCAGGAACAGGACCGCCACGGACAGGTGTACGTACTCGCTAGCGCCCGCTATGCCGCGCAGCCGAGTCAGCGCCACCGCAGCCGCGCTGACTACGACGAAGACTACCACCACTTCCCGCAAGGCGGCCCTGTCGGCGGTCGTTCGCCCGCTCGCAGTCATCGCGTGCTAGGCCCAAGTTTCTCCGGCGCGGCAGCACTTCGGCGCCAGGCAAGAGGAAATTGTAAGCAGAAATTTTGGGCCCGGACAACTTTCCATACTACGTAGGGACATGAGGCGGTTGCGGCGTAACGGTTCGGGCTCCCGAAAGCCGGGTTTTCAGGCGGCTTTCGGGGCGAGCGTGCCCGCAGGAATCGCCCGAGGAGTATTACTGGTACTTCGCAGGGCGAGGCCGAGGACGAAAGCTGCCCCGAAAACCGCCTGGGAAGCCGTCGTGAAAGCGTGGTCACCCCGTGAACAGTTACGTTGCGGCCGGTGCACGGCACATGGAGCTCGGTTGCCTCCGTGTTCCGGCCGACCGAATCTTGCGCTACGCGGCCTCGACACACGCCCTGGCCACGCACAGCGAGGCCGGCCGGCCGCTTCGCCGCGTTTCAGCGAGCACTGCCTCGCTGCGAGCCCGTTTACCTGCGGCCGCGATCGGGTGGGCCGGAGCCCCACAGCAGAGCACGCTTTTGGCGGTTTGCACCGTGGACGAGGTTGGCGCGGCTTGACGCGGGTCGTCCGGTGCCTATCTTGAACGACGCCGCCCCGGGGATGTCGTTCTTGATTCCATCCGATTACATCTCCGAAGTACGCGAGAGAACGGATATCGAGACCCTCGTTGGAGAGTACGTCTCGCTCAAGCGCGCCGGCAAGAGCCTTCGCGGCCTGTGTCCCTTTCACTCGGAAAAGACGCCTTCATTCCATGTACATCCGGGGAGGGGCTTCTTCTACTGTTTCGGGTGTCGCGCCTCCGGTGACAGCATCGCTTTCGTGATGCGCATGCAGGATTGCTCGTTCCTCGAGGCGCTGCGTCAGTTGGCGGAGCGCGCTGGAGTAAGGCTTCCCGAGCCTTCAACCGACGATGGGCAGGCGGCCAAACGCGAGCGGATTCGTCGCGAGCGGCTCCGCTCCATTGTCGCTAGTGCCGCCGAGTTCTTCGTGCGTCAGTACTCGGAGCACCCCGGGGCTGTCGTTGCCAAAGACGAACTGACCAAACGGAGAATCGACGCCGGGGCGGTACAGTCGTTCGGCCTGGGGTACGCCCCGGACGCTTGGGATACGCTCGGTCAATGGCTGCGTGCCCAGGGCGTGTCCATGGCAGAGGCGGAGCTTGTCGGGCTGGTGGTAGCGCGAACCGGCCAGGCTGGGCGCTACTACGATCGGTTTCGACACCGCTTGATGTTCCCGATCGTAGACGCGCACGGCCACGTAGTCGCCTTCAGCGGCCGCCTCCTGGAGCGAAGCGGGCCGTCCGAGGCCCATTCGGAGCCCAAGTACATCAACAGTCCCGATACCCCCCTGTATTCAAAGGGCGAGTTGCTTTTTGGCCTGCACCAGGGTCGGGTCGAGGCACGCAGGCGCGGCTGGATCGCGCTGTGCGAGGGCAATTTCGACGTGCTTGCGTTGCATCAAGTCGGATACCCGAATGCGGCGGCGCCGCTAGGGACCGCGTTGACCGATGCACAGTGCAAACTGCTTCGCCGGGCTGCCGATCGGGTCACACTGCTGTTCGATGCAGATGGGGCTGGCCACAAAGCCGTGCGTCCAGCCTACGAGGCGCTACAGCGGGCGGGCATCGAGACGCGTGTTGCACAACTGCCCCCCGGAGAGGATCCCGATTCGTTGATTCGATCGAGGGGAGCCCAGCACTTGACCCGGCTGATCGATGGGGCCGCGAATGCGATGGACTACCTGATCGAGCAAGCTGCCGCCGAGGCGGATACGCCGGCGGCCAAGGCGCGGGCGATCGCGGGCTTGGCTCCCATGCTGGCAGCGGTACACAGCCCAGTAGAGCGCCGCCTCTATGTCGAGCGCGTGGCGAGGCGCTTCGGGGTCACGGATTTGCAGGCCGTAAAGGCCCAATTGCGAACGGGTTTGCACGGTAAAGCCGGGCGTTCCGGTCACTCTGAAGCCAATTTCATTCGGCTAAAACAGAATTCAACGGAATCTGACGTTCCGGAACTGGAGCGCGACTTGATCGGGGTGCTGATCGACCAGCCGAGCCTGTTTACCACGCACGATGCAAAAAGGCTCGGCGAGCTTTTGACGCATCCCTCCCTACAGGCCATCTTTCGTGCCGCCGCTTCGATGGTCGGGCTGCGCGGTGCTATAGAGTGTGGCCCTTTGCTTGACGGGCTCCAAGATGAGCCCGTGCGCACCTGGCTTGAAGGACGTTTTTCTATCGAGAAGTACGACCAGAATGCTGCCGTTGACGCACTTCGAAACGGAACAGCTTTACTTGAGAAGCAACGGGTCGAGCGTGCGCTCCCCTTGTTGGCGCGTCAGATCGATGACGCGTGGCATCGGGGGGATGAAGCCCAAGCCATCGTGCTGACGCGCCAGCATGACCAGCTGGCTCAGAGCGCGCACCTGGCGGTGCAGAGCACAAAGAGGTGACAATGCCGGTACGAAACGCCGCACGGAATGCTCGCAACAGCAAGGGGAAGGTCACCACCAGGGCGACCAAGGGCCGAAGCAGCAGGCCCCCGCCGCCACGGGCAAAGCAATCCGTGGCGCCGCCCGCGAGCAATGGGCATAGGTCCACGACCGAGGCCATCTTGAGCGGGCGCTTCAAGGGTCGGGAGCGTCGAGAAGTGCAGGCGCTGTTGGACAGCGGCTTGGGTAAGGGCTTTCTCACGTACGACGAGGTCAACGACGCGCTCCCACCCGACATGGTGACCTCGGAGCAGATCGACGATCTGATGCTGCTGCTTGGCAACGAATCCATCGAGGTGGTGGTGGCGCCCTCGCAATACAGCGCAAAAGGGGACACCAGGAAGGACGCGAGCCCAAGGGTGGAGGACTCGCCTAGATCCAGTGACGAGCGCGAGTTTCCGGCGGTACCTCCCGCCGCTTTCGAAGACGACGGCTACCAGGCGAAGTCCAACGATCCCGTGCGGATGTACTTGCGCAAGATGGGCTCGGTCTCGCTGCTGACTCGGGAGGGCGAGGTCGAGATCGCCAAGCGGATCGAGGAGGGAGAGCTCAAGGTCTTCCAGGTCATCATCAATTCGCACGTAGGGATCAGCGAATTGATCGACGTGGGCGAGAAGCTCAAGCGGGGCAAGCTGCGCGTCAAGGACGTGATCAAGGATGTCGACAGCGAGGATGCGGAGTTCGACGAGGAGGAAGCGAGCCGGCGCGTGTTGCGTTCCATCGAGCGAATCCGGCGTCTGGAGGCTCACACCGCCAAGTTGAGGGAGGAGCTGGCTTCGAGGAGGGCCGCCGACAGAGGTCGCAAGATGGCCGAGATCGCGATCGAGAGAAACCGCCGAGAGTTGCTCGAGGTGGTCCACGACGTGCGCTTCAATAAGAAGCTGGTCGATCGCATTGTCCTGAAGATCAAGGGCTATATCCGCCGCATCGAAAAGGCGGAGGCCGAGCTGGCTGAGATTCAACGCAGCAGCGGACTGTCGGCGCGGGACATTCGCAGAACCGTCGGGGAAATGGACTCGACCAAGGCCGGCGAGCGGCGCGCAGCGCGCAAGCTGGGGATGACTCTCGACGACTTCCGCGGTGCCGAGGAGGCGATCGAGGAATCCATCCGAGGCATCAGGGGTGTGGAGGAGGATCTCGGCCAGCCTGTGGACATGCTGCAAGCCACCTACAGCGAGGTGCACGAGGGGGAGCGCGCCGCAGAGCGCGCAAAGGCCGAGCTCGTGGAGGCGAACCTGAGGTTGGTGGTGTCGATTGCGAAGAAGTACACCAACCGGGGTCTTCAGTTTCTCGACCTGATTCAGGAAGGCAACATCGGGCTCATGAAGGCCGTCGACAAGTTCGAGTACCGGCGCGGGTACAAGTTCTCGACGTATGCCACCTGGTGGATCCGCCAAGCCATCACCCGGGCCATTGCCGACCAGGCCCGCACCATTCGCATTCCCGTGCACATGATCGAGACCATCAACAAGCTGATTCGCACTTCCCGCTATCTGGTGCAGGAGTTGGGACGTGAGCCGTCCCCAGAAGAAATCGCTGAGAAGATGGAGATGCCGCTCGACAAGGTGCGCAAGGTGCTGCGTATTGCCAAGGAGCCGATCTCGCTCGAGACCCCCATTGGCGAGGAGGAAGACAGCCACTTGGGCGATTTCATCGAGGACAAGAGCGTGGTCTCGCCGGTGGATGCGGTGATAGGCGGCAACCTGGAGGACCAGACCCGCCGCGTGCTCAAGACACTGACGCCCCGCGAGGAGAAGGTCCTGCGGATGCGATTCGGTATCGGTGAGAAGAGCGACCATACCCTTGAGGAGGTAGGTCAGGATTTCGAGGTGACACGCGAGCGTATCCGGCAGATCGAAGCCAAGGCGTTGCGTAAGCTGCGCCATCCCAGCCGCTCCAAGCAGCTCCGCAGCTTCGTGGAGGCCTAAGGAGGCGCGACGACATAAGCGCTACCGCTGCGGGCGCGCGGGCGGGCGCGTTCACGGCTTACGTCCTCGCAAAGCGCGCTCCCGATCGCACTCCGCCCACACGCCCGGTCTGGATCGTTTATTCTGTCGCGCCTCCTAAGGTCAGGGCCCATAGCTCAATTGGTTAGAGTCCCCGGCTCATAACCGGGTCGTTCCTGGTTCGAGTCCAGGTGGG
>JAKSBK010000146.1 GCA_022361155.1 Pseudomonadota bacterium | reverse complement strand
CTACGGGCAGCTCCAGGTGACCTTCGACGACGGCTCGGTGGGCTGGTACGAGGCCGGCTGGGGGCCGATGATGAGCGAGGTCGCCTACTTCGTCAAAGACATCGTCGGCCCGAAGGGCTGCGTGTCGATCGTCGTGCCTCAGGACGGCGAGGGCGAGGCCAAGGGCGATGCGGTCTCCGATTCCGCCGACATCGACCAGCACACCAAGACCAACGCGCTGAGGCTCCACCACGCGGAGTCGGTGAGGACAAGAACTTCACCCGGCCCGACGAGATCATCAACATGGATGATGAACCCGACCATCAGGAACTGTGCGATCGCGAGCAGGAGTTCTTCCTGAAGGCCATCCGCGAGGATCTGGACCTGTCGGAATCGATGGAGGCCGCCCTCGACTCGCTGCGCATCTTGCTGGCGGCCGAGGAGAGCATGGAAACCAGCCGGGTCGTCACGCTGGACTAGGCCGTCTCCCCCGCGATCAGTTCGAAGCCCAGATCGATGACCGGGTCGACCGCCTGGCCGACCAGCCGGTTCAACACGCAGCGCGCGGCGATGCGGCCCACGTCGTAGCGCCGGGTGCGGATGGTGGTCAGCCGCTTGGGCATGATCTGGCCGGCCATCAGGCCGCTGAAACCGGCGATCGCCAGTTCGCGCGGAACGTCGATGCCGTGTTCGATGCAATAGACCAGACCGCCGACCGCGGCCGGATCGTTGGAGAAGATGACCACGTCGAGCTCGCGATGGCTGGCGAGCAGGTCGCGCAGACCGCTTTTGCCCACCGGCGTATCGGGCGGGCTGTCGTAGACCTTCGGCGCGACAAGCGGTAGGCCCTGTTCGGCGAGCCGCTCACGGATCGCGTCGAAGCGTCTCGAGGCGGGGAAGTCGTTGTCGGACCAGCCCAGATAGCCGAACCGGCGATAGCCCTTCGCGATCAGGTGATCGGCCAGCATCCGGCCGGCCTTGGCGTGGTCCATGCCGACGCAGATGTCGATCGGCTCGCCGGCGGTGTCCATGATCTCGATCACCGGGATGTTGGCGCTCTTGAGGATGTTGCGGGTCTTTTGCGTATGCGTCATGTCGGTGACGATCATGCCGGCCGGCCGCCACGACATCATCGAGACCACCAGGCTTTCCTCTTTCTCTAGGCCATAGTCGGAAATGCCGACCACCGCGTTGTAGCCGGCCTTGTCCAGTTCCGAACTGATGCCGCTCATCACCTGGGAGAACACCTGGTTGACCAGGGAGGGGATCACCACCGCCACCTGGTTCGAGCGCGAAGTCGCCAGCGAGCCGGCGAGCCGGTTCTGCACGTAGCCCATGTCCTCAACGACGCTGAGGACATTCGCCTTGGTTCGCTCCGAGACGGTGCCCCTGCCCCGCATCACGCGCGACACCGTCATGTCGGAAACCCCGGCGGCGCGGGCCACGTCGCGCTGTGTGAACCGATTATATGTCAGTGTAATTGACCCTATTG
>JAKSBK010000145.1 GCA_022361155.1 Pseudomonadota bacterium | reverse complement strand
GGAAAGACGGCCCTGCGCAGTGCCAGCAGGTTGGGAGTGGACCGGACCTCGACAGCATAGCCCACGATATCGGGCCGCGGCGGCACCGTACTGTACTCGCGGTGCGTGTCCATGTAGTTGAGAAACAAGAAGTAGGGCACGTCGCTCGCTTGGCGGCCGATCCATGCGAGCGCACGGGCCGTCAGCGTGCGGGCGGGTACGCGCTTGGCGACGTACTTCTGAAACCCTCGCGCCAACCCCCAACGCCGACTGAGATAACCGTCGTTGGCACAGTATGCCGCGGTTGTGTAACCCGCCTGACCGAGGGCCTCGGCCAGCGTCGAATGGCGGCCGTCGTAGGGCAGGCTGTTTTCGCGCGGGATCTTGGTTCCACCGCTGCGATGCCTTGCCGCCCCGCTGCGCCCCTTGGTGCGATGGGCGCCATGCTGGTACGGCGCCAGGCCGGTGAACATCGAGGCGTGACTGGGCAGCGTCCACGCCGAGCTGCTAACTGCGTTGCGGTAGCGTGTGGCTCGAGAAGCGAATCGATCGAGGTTGGGTGTCGTCCTGCGATGGTATCCGTAGCTGCTAAGGTGGTCCGCACGCACGGTGTCGAGCACGATCAGCACGACGTTGGGGGGTCTGCCATGCAGCGCCGTGGAAGACCGTGGCGGGACGGGCGTTCGTGGCACGGCCGGGCTCGCCTTATCGGAGGCGTGACGCACGCGTCCGGTGCTGGAACGCTTGGATTCTTCCGGGGTCGAGCAGCCGGCCGGGGCTAGCAGCAGCCAGGCCCCGAACAACAGGACGCGCTCAGGCGTCGGGCCAGCATGACGTCGCCACTTCGATTTCGATCCATCCCGTCCAGCGGTGTTGCGCCGCCTTCGCATACCGGGAGTATTCGCGCGACAGCGCGCCTTGCTGGCCGGGCGCCTCAAAGCCGACCTGACCATGTTGTCTTGACCGACACCTTACGCTCTTGCGGCACACTAACACGTCAAGTACCACGGATCACAAGTGCGGTCCGGGTTCCGGAATCGGCCCCAGGGCCGGCGAGGACCGGCTCCGGGGCCCGGATCGGCGACCAGTGCATCCGTGGACCTCTTGTCGATTCGTGTACGCCGCAGGGCGCGATTGGTGCGATCCTTGGCACGTGCTATTTTGGGGTGGAATGTCCGTGCTGGACCCCGCCCCCAGACTCTCGGGAGCCAAAGGTTGCTCGGCAGGCGTCAGCCAAGCAAGGCGTCCGGGCAGCATCGCATTGCCCTTTCGATTTCGATCCATCCCGTCCAGCGGCGTTGCGCCGCCTTCGCATACACGAGGTGCTCGCGTGACGGCGCTCCTTGCCATCGCGAGTACGATGGCCGCTTGCTCCCCCGGGCATGGCGCAGACCCATCGCCAGCCACCCGCGCAGGCGATCCTGCGGCCACGGGTGCTCCTGCGCCAGGCAGCGCCGGTTTCGCCATCGGCAGCGGAGCCACGGTCGGCGGCGCTGGTGTAGCGGGGGTTGGCAGCCCTGGCGGTACGGGCGGTGCGTTGGCTGGCGGCGGCGGCCCGAGCGGCGGCCCCATCGGGGGCGGGACAGCGCCGGCGCCGGGTCCGCCTCAGGCGCCAAGCCCCTGCGTCGATCCAGCCCCGGCTAGGCTCACCGAAATCACCGCGCGCAGCAATGTACAAACGGGCATCCACACCCCGAGCGAGCTGATCGACTGCAACATGGTGCCCGTTGGCTCGAGTGGCACCGGCTATCAGATCTGGCGCGACCCCAAAAACCTGTACAACGGCAACCCCAGCTACCGTTTCCTGATGGTCGACGACAGCAAGACGCGGGTCGAGTTCTCTGCGCTGTACGTCACCGCCGTGGATATCGCGGGTCTCACCCAACAGCAGATCGACGCCAACGTTGCAGCAAAGTCGCTCTACCACTACGGCCGCGGCATGGCGACCACGGGTGAAGCGTGGGTCTACGAGTACGGTTTGTGGCTGCCGGGGACCCTCGACGCAAGCTCCAAGGGCATTATTTCGCAGTGGCACGGAGTGCCCGACAGAACAACGGTCGTAGATCCCCAAGGCAAGCTCCACCGCTACACCCTGGAGCGTTTCACGACCGAGGTGCTCAGCCGGATGTACTTCATGGGCACGGACGGCTACGACCTCACGACCGACCAGCCGAACGGGTATCGGGTCGATCAGGGCGGCTACCCGCCCATGTCGCTAAAGGTCGGCGAGGGGTACCTCTACCTGCTGGCTCGCGCAGACTACAATCGCGTCACCGACAAGACCGACAGGCTAGGTCTCAGCCCGCCCTCGAGCGGCCCCAAGCGTAGCCCGCTGGGCACCAAGACGATCTCGCTCCCTTATATGCAGCTTCTAAGCGACCTGCCCAAAGGCCAATGGATCGACATGAAATGGACCATCGTGTGGTCCGAGTGGGCCCCCGATGGCAGCGGCATCCTGAACGACGGCAGGATCGAGCTTTCGATGGACGGCAGGCAGGTGCTCGATTGGACGGGCCCGATAGGCAACAACGACGAGCACGGCACGTACTTCAAGTACGGCATCTACAAGGCGGGCGCGTCCGGCATGGAGGTGCGCCTCGCTGGATTCTCCCAGCACCGGCTAGTAATCGGGCATCGCTAGATCGTCAGCGACCCCGTTGCGCGAGCATGGCTTCGTAACCCGCGGTGAGGCCGAGGGGACTCACGTCGTGCGCGACGCCTCGACTCCAGACTCGAATGCTCGCCACCTGCTCCAGGGCGACCGGAAGCTCCAAGGCCACCACATGACCATCCACGTCCCAGAGCCGTTGTTCGATCCCTTCGGCCTCGAGCACGCACCCATCGTGACCAATCGGCTCACCCGCAACCGCTGTGTGTTCTGACACGGACGCCATAACAGAGGACCGCGGCCGGGGCGAAGGGCCGCGGCCGAGGCGCATGTCGGGTTCCGACATCGGGCTCCGGGTTCCGGGGTTCGGATTCCGGGATTCGGATTCGGGCCATGCTCGGTCCGGAGTTTCGGGACGGGCACTAGTTAGAGGGCCCACGGTGCCAGCACGGCTTCGGCTGCTGCTTCTCCGCTGCGCACGGCGTCGGGAATGCCGACGCCCCGGAATGCGGCGCCAGCGAGCGCCAGTCCGGGGTGGCGTGCGGCACGCTGCTCGATGCGGCGCACCAGCTTCAGGTGTCCGACGTGGTATTGCGGCATGGAACGCACGTGACGATCGAGGCGCTCGAGGCCGGGTTCGCCCGCGATCCCCGTCAGGCTGGCGATCTCGGAACGCGCGGAGTCCAAGAGCTCTCGGTCGCTTCGCTGCTGCAGCAGCTGCTCACAACGTGCACCGCCAAAAAAGGCTCGCAACAGCAGGTGACCTTCGGGAGCGCGGCCTTCGAACTTGACGCTCGACCATGTACACGCCATCAGGGAACGCCGTTCGATCTTCGGCGCCACCCAGCCGAAAGCGTCCAAGGGCCTCGGCATGGCAGGAAGCGGCCAGCCGAAGCTGGCGATGGCCACCGAGCCGTAGGAGACGGCGCGCAGCAGCTCGGCCAGATCGCTATCGAGCTCGCACAGTATCTGGGCCGCATGATCTGCGGGCAGCGCGACGACCACGCGATCGGCGCGCAGCGTCTGTCCACGTTCCAGGTGCACCTGGTAGTGGCCTGGCGTGCGCGTGATGCTGCGAACGGAGCTCGACAGGCACAGGCACGATCCCAGGCGGTTCGCCAGCTCGTCGGTGAGCGTTCCCATGCCGGAACGAAGCGACACGAACAGCCCGTAGCGAGCTCCGGTTGCACGCTGGCCGTCTTGCGTGCGCCGCAGCGCACGCAGCACGCTGCGCTTTTCGGCCTCGAGCTCGACGAAGCGGGGCAATGTCGCGCGTACGCTGAGGCGCTCCGGATCGGCGCCGTAGACCCCGCTGACGAGCGGTTGCACGAGCCGGTCGAGGACCTGCCGGCCGAAACGACGTGACACAAAGGCTGCCAGGCTCTCATCCTCGTGCTGGGGGCCACGCGGCGCCACCAGATCCCAGCAGGCTCGCAGCTTGCCGCCCACGCTGAGCAGCTGACTGCTCAGCAGCGGTCCCAGGTGCGTGGGGGCGACCATGGAGAAACCGCTCGGAACGCGAACGAGCTTGCCGCGTGCGACCACGTACGCTCCCCGAGCACCCTGCCGCGTCCCGATGATCTCGTCGCCGAGACCCAACCGGCGCAGCAGCGAAATACCCCATGGCTTTTCCGACAGCACCGAATCGGGTCCCTGTTCCACCACAAAACCACGCTGGCGGACCGTGCCGATTAGTCCACCCGCGCGCGTGCTGCCCTCCAGCACCCGCAAATCGACCTCAGGGGCGCGGGTCAGGACACGGTAGCCGGCAGCCAACCCGGACACACCCGCTCCCACGACGACGACGCGCGTCGCTTCTCCCGGTCCCTGGCTGCTCGCTGGATCGCCCGGCATGATTCAGCGGGCTTGCATGGAGCGTTGCACCAGGTCGGCCAGGGCCGAGACAAAGGCCGGGTGCGTGTTGGGCGTGGACGCACGCAAAAGACTCAGGCCAAGCCTGTTTGCTGTTGCGGCTGCCTGCACATCGAGATCGTAAAGCACTTCGATGTGGTCGCAAACGAAGCCGATGGGCGCCAAGACGATGGCGGCGCTGCTCGATTGCGCGTGCGTTCGCAGCGCGTCGTTCACGTCCGGCTCAAGCCAAGGCTCGTCCGCGCGCCCGCTGCGGCTCTGGTAGCACAGCAGGCAGCGTGCGTGGCCCAAGGCCGCTGCGACTGCACGCGCGCAGGACTCGAATTGAGCTACGTAGGGGGACTGATCGGCCATGAGCTTCGGGATGCTGTGCGCCGTGAACGCGACCTTTGCGGTTTGCCGCTCGCCCGGCGGGAGCCGCGCGAGCGCTTCGCGGATGTGATCCACATGGGTCTGCACCAGACCCGGCGCTGCGTGAAAGCCTCCGGCGAAGTCTACCTCGGGCGCTGCCTGCCCGAGCCGCAGCCTGGCCTCGGCCACCGCTGCGCGGTAGCGCGCTACGCTGGCTTCGGTTTCGAGCGAGCTCATGATCAGCGCGAGTACGCTGCGGTGGCCGGCATCGCGCATTTCGTGCAGGACGTCGGCGATATAGGGTGACCAGTTGCGCATGCCCACGCGTACGGGCAGTCCCTTGTCCCCACTGGCGCACAGGCCGCGCTCCTCGATCTCACGTTCAAGCGCGGCGGCCTGCTCGGTTGTCAGGCGGTTGAGCGGCGAACAGCCGCCAAACCGGGCATAGTGCGACACCACTTCTTCGAAGCGGGCTTCGGGTATGCGCTGCGGCGTGCTCGTTCGGGCTCCAGGCCCTTGCACCTCGTCGGGGTCGCTCTCAAGTACACCGCGGTTCGCAAGCGCACCGCGGTTCGCAAGTACACTGCGGTTCGCAAGCACACCGCGGTTCGCAAGTACATTACGCAGGAACGGCCGCACGTCTTGCATGCGCTCGGGTCCGCCGAATGCGAGCAGCAGCACCGCATCGTAGCTCACCGTGCGCTTTCCTCATGCACCGAATCGACCAGCGCTTTGACCTGGTCGACCGGCGTCTGCGGCAGGATGCCGTGACCCAGGTTGAAGATGTGACCCGGCCGCTGCGCCGCGCTCGCGAGCACTTTCCTGGTTGCGGCCAGCAGCTGCTCCCGGTGTCCAAGCAGCCGCCCCGGATCCAGATTGCCCATGATGGCGGTTTCGCCCAGGGCCTTCCACTGCACGCCCAGATCGACCCTCCAGTCTATGCCGATCACATCGCCACCGGCTTCTTTCATCAAGGGGTAGAGGGCGGGATTGCCCGTGCCGAAATGGATCACCGGAACGCCGGGGTCGAGCTGGCTGAACAGCGCCTGCATGTGCGGCTTGACGTGGCTGACGTAGTCTGCCGGAGACAAGCAACCCACCCAGCTATCGAAGACTTGCAAGGCGCTGGCCCCCGCGGCGACCTGCAGCTTGAGGTAGCGCGCGACCGCCTCGGTGAGCCGCGCCATCAAGGCGTGCCATGCCCCTGGGTCGCTGTACATGAGCTTCTTGGTGTGCATGTAGTGTCTGGAGCCGCCGCCCTCTACGACATAGGAAGCCAGCGTGAAAGGAGCGCCCGCAAAACCGATCAGCGGAAGCGCCCGCGGCAGCTCCCGGCAGGTCAGGCGGATCGTTTCGCCGACGTAGGCGAGCCGATCTTCGAGATCCTCGGGAAGATGCAGCTCCGCGATGCGTCGGGTGTCCCTGAGCGGCCTTCGCAGCTGCGGTCCTTCGCTGTCCGTGAACTCGAAACCGATGCCCAGGGGTTCCAGTACCAGCAGGATGTCGGCGAAAACGATGGCCGCGTCGAGCTCGAATTGCTTCACCGGCAGCAGCGTGACCTCGGCGGCGAGCTCCGGTGTCTTGCACAGTTCGAGAAACCCCACGCGAGCCCGAAGCTCACGGTACTCTTGCTGGTAGCGGCCCGCTTGCCTCATCAGCCAGATGGGCGTCCAGCGTGTAGCCTCGCACCGGCAAGCGCGCAAAAACTCGCTCATGCTTTCTCCCGGGGGCGGCCAGGCCTACAGGTGCAGCGTAACGTGACCCTGCAGCCGCAGACTCGCGCCCACAGCGCTGCCGTCCGCGATTACCAAGGCGGTCGGTGACTTGGTCTGGCGCGACAAGTTCAGCAGGGTAGCATCGACGCCGAGGCCGATGGCAAGCGTCGGCGCGATCCGAGCGTCGAAGCCGAAACCGAGCTCGCCAGCCAGGCCATAGACCGAGGTCGTGCTCTCGCTGGGTTGCTGGTAGTTGGCCGAGCCGACCCAGGCATAGCCGCCCGCGACGCGCAGGTAGGGTTCGAACACGGACAGCTTGGGCCGCAAGCCGGCTTCGAGCAGAAGCAGCCCGAGGTCGAACGCCGGATAGCGTGCCAGGGCCACGCGCGCGCCAAAGGAAAGCAACAGCAGCCGCAGCGAGGCCATCACCCCAAAAACAGGACCGGCGCCTGAGTCGTCGCGGATGAGGTCCGTTCCGCTCTGAGCGGATAGCAAGTTCTTGTCGCTGAACTTCTTCAAGTGCGTGTACGACACCCCCACGAAGGGCTCGATGAGAATCAGATCCGGTCCGCCCTCCTGCTCGCGTGCGGCAAGCTCCTCGTCGCTGGGCCCCGTTTGATAGACGCGCTGCGAAACGCGCGTGACACGGCGGGGTGCCGGCTTCTTGCTGGACGGGGCGGGAGCTGAGCGAGCAGAGGCGGAGCTGGACGGCGTGGACCCGCTTGCCGCGGCGGTAGCCGGCCGCCCGCCCGAAGCTTGCTGCGTGCCAGGGGTCTGGGCGACCAGGCTGCTGGTCGGCAACACAAACAGCACTGCTACGATGGCCGCCGTGCTTTTCGAACGTGTCGGTGCCATCACTGCCGCCGGCCCGTCAACTGGTCCCGTTCGAGGTGCTCCGAGAGGGTGTCTTGCCGAGCCTCGCAGGGGCTGCCATCCACGCGCTCGGGAACCAGCTCGGAGCCCACTACATACCTTCCGTGCAGCCAGTTGCCAAGATCAACCTGCTTGCAACGCTGTGAACAGAACGGAAACACCTGGTCCTGGATCGGCCTGGAGGTTCGGCGGCGACAGATGGGGCACGTATGCTGCCACGTATGCTGCATGGGCCAAGCCTAGCAGCATCCCGAACAAGTCGCCCATCGTCCATCGGGGGGCTTGGCTCTGCCCGGACACCCGGGCGTGCGTCAAGGTGCTATAGCTAGTGCCCGTCCCGAAACTCCGGACCGAGGATGGCGCAGCGCCGCGGGGTCGGATGGCGTGTCGGCGAACCGAGGAAATGCAGCGCATGCGGCTGCCCCAGTCAATCGGGTTTTCATGCGGTCTTCTGGGCGAGCGCGCCCGCAGGAATCGCCCGAGGAGTACTGCTCGGC